>NZ_JBFRNU010000023.1:0-181300 GCF_041471145.1 Vibrio sp. 10N.261.54.A5
GTTACTTTTAATAACGGCGTGATTGGCGAAACCTTTAGGAAAAAAACAACAAATTTAAAGAAATAGCGGTAAAACAGAAGAAAGCGTGACTGGTCGTAAAATTATCGAAAAAAGATGAGAAAATCGCTAAAGTTGCCGGGAAGTCAGTCGAGTGAGAAATTGTATTTTTATTCGCCAAAAAGCACCGACCAAGCTGAAATGCTTTTATAAGATTGTAGGTAATTCATTAACCTAATAACGTTAAAGCTAGATTCGGCGCTTGCTTGGCTTGAGCGAGTATCGTTGTGCTCACTTGCTGCAGTATTTGTTGCTTGAGCATTTGAGTGGTTTCTTTGGCGTAGTCGGTATCTTTGATTCGACTGTTTGATGTCGCCAAATTCTCATGAACGTTTTCAAGATTGTTAATGGCATGAGCAAAGCGGTTTTGCATTGCCCCTAATTCAGAGCGATGGCTATCGACATACTTCATCGCCGTATCCAAAATAGAGACGGCGCGCTGAGCACCACCCACATCCGTTACATTGATGTCATTAACTGACTCGTAATAGCCCGCTGACATCGAAAGCTCACTGGCTAATGAACCTGAAAAAGAGATGGTACCCGCGGTATCTTCACCTGACATATAAATCTGAAGTTGTCCGTCATCATTAACAGAAGCCGATAAGAGATCCGTTTGACCATTAATGTAAGTCGCCAACTCTTCGATATCATCGCCCGCTTTCGCATTAATGGTGATCTCTTGAGGCTGACCAAAACGATCCGTAAACGACATCGTCATATCATTCTGGTTTGATTTCACTTCCCATGAATCACTGGCCATGCCATTAGCAACGTAGCTAAAGCCGCCCATGTTGATGTCATCAGTACGCATGCTTTTCAAACCAATCTGCACAGCTTCGCCCGAACTGCCGCCGATTTGAAACGAGGTGTGCCCAAAACTGCCGTTAAGGAGTTTTTTACCACCGAATGAAGTGGTTTCGGCAATTCGATTCAGCTCGTCATTTAACGCGGTGACTTCTTCTTGAATAGCGATTCGTTCCGATGAACTATTCGAGCCGTTACTCGCTTGTAGGGATAAGTCTCGCATGCGCTGCATGATATTAGTGGTTTCATTCATCGCCCCTTCTGCAGTCTGCATAATGGAGATACCGTCGTTAGCATTTCGAACAGCAACATCAATGCCACTCATCTGTGCTTCTAATCGATTTGAGATCTGTAAGCCAGCCGCATCGTCTTTTGCACTATTAATACGGCTCCCTGAAGCTAAGCGCTCCAAAGATTGGTTCAGCATGTTATTAGCGTTAGAGAGGTTTCTCTGAGCCACTAACGCCGAGACATTCGTATTGACAGTTATAGCCATAGACCTTCGCTTACAAAAAGAGGAATAAAACTCACGATTGCTCTTATATCGACCAATTCATATAAAGCTTTAATAAAAAAGGAGCCCTGAGGCTCCCTTTGTTTATTCTTTTTGAGACGACTTACTTAATCGTTAATGCACTCAACATCTCAGTTGAAGGAGCAAAGTAATACGCGCCAGTCACCGCTTTAGTAAAGCGAAGCAGTTGGTCTGTTTTGCCATCAGTTACGCCGTACATGCTCTCTAACATCGCATCGAAGTTATGACGAACGTTACAGTAAGCAATGAACAATAAGCCGTGGTCGCCCGTAGCAGTACCGTAAGGTAGACTGTGGCGAACAATCTTAAGCCCCTTGCCTTCTTCTTTGATATCCACACGGCCAACGTGAGACGCCGCAGGAACATCATCTAACTCAATTGAATCAGGTTTAGTTCGGCCAATCACTTTCTCTTGTGCCGATACATTCAAACGATTCCAAGCTGGCAGGTTATGCACAAAACGCTGCACCATTACATAACTACCACCAGCGAATTCACCCTCAGGCACAATAGCGACTTCAGCACGTTGTGCGTCTTTCGGGTTTTCAGTGCCATCAACAAAGTCTGTCATGTCACGAGAGTCTAGGAAGCGGTAACCATAAGTTTCATCAACCACTTCAACATCAGCTGCTACTTCAGATAGCAATTTACGCAAGATAAAGAAGTGCAGATCATGTCGGTTTGAATGACAGTGAATCAGAACATCAGACAGTGTGCTCGGCGCGGTGATATCACCTTCACCCAGCACAGGGAAGTCGATCAAATCAGCGGGCGCTGCTTGCTCGAACTTATCCCAAAAAGCTTTTGAGAACGCAACCGATGCCGTTAAGTTCGCATCAGGCTGAGTTTGGTTTAGTTCGTCGATTAGAGTCGGAAGCTTTTGAATTTCTGCTAGTACATTAGCAGTATTAGCGTTCACTTTAAGTTGAACGTAAAGCGCGAAAGGCCCAGCTTCAGGCAAAATAGCACTTTGAACGTTAGGCTGCTCATTTGAAACATTAAGCATAGATTATTCCTTCCAGTTTTAGCTTCTAAGTATAATTGTGAATGGGACAAATGTTTTGATGAGAATCAGTCTTCGTGCTCAACCACTTTAAAGCAATCCCTTGCAGCATGGCTATTGGTTAGATAAAGCGCTAACCACAGCAGCAACAATAGGGTGATGCCATTTGACCAACGGAACCATCCGTTATCCAAATAGATTAAATAAATCGTATGGGAGCCCTGTGCCAAGATAGCCATCATGGTAACCCAACGTCCCCATGACACGACTTTGTTAAGGCGCTTTCTATCTGGCGATCTTAGCCCAAATAACCACATCAGCAGCAAACTAGGCACACTCAACGCGATCCCGACATAAAACATCTGATGGTCTGGGTAGATTATCTCAAGAATATCGGTTCCCGATTCTCGGCTTGCGCCTGCAACAATGAAAACGACCAAGGCTTTCGCAAGAAACAACCAACCTAGCCAGAGCAAGATTGGAGCTTTCAAAAAGCCGTGCTTGTCGTATTGTTCTATGGAGTACCGCACAAATCTCACTTTCACTTATTTTCAAACCAACACTTTAACGCAAATCATTCATACTTAACTAGCTTTGCGTTATCTTAGTAGCCAATCCGTTTTAATTGTCGAACTCAGTATGAAAAACAAAACTAATACGCCCTCTGTTGAATCTCAACAGGAAGCACTGAAGATAGCCAAAGCGACTCAAAAGCCAGCTCAAACCAAAGAACAAACTAAACTGATTGCTCAGGGTATCGAGAAAGGCATCGCACTGTACAAGAAACAGCAAAAAGAACGCAGCCGCCAAGCCGATAAAGCTAAAAAGCGCGTACAGAAAGAGAAGCAGACTCTACAAGCGAACCAAGACCAAGACCAAGAACAGAATGTCGACTTGGATAATGAAACAACATCAAATCACGCCAGTAAATTGCCGTGGTTATTATTGTTCGCTAGCTGGATAGGCTTCGCGATTTATTTGATGAAATAACAGGATAAGCGTATGAAAAAGGAATTAATCGCTTTGGCTATGAGTAGCGTGTTACTCGGTTGCACGACACCGACATCAACGCCTCATAGCGAAGCTGCCAACGTGCAAATGGATTACCATGGCGTGATTAATATCGATAAATGTCAGTATAAAGGGGAAGTCACAGGCAGCGAAGGCCATTGGTACAACTACCTGTTTTACCCAAATGACACATTGATTCAAGGCGCCATGAATCAACTCAAGTCGAATACGATTGAGCTAGGCGCAGATACCGTGATATTCACACTTCCCCAAGATTTTTCCACATCCGTGACTATGCTTGGTACCGCCTACCTGTGCGAGTAAGCAACTAAAGCGGCATATCGATATGCTTTGATTTTATGACACCCAAAAGAAAGCCAGCTTTCGCTGGCTTATGCACTAAATCCAAGGCTTGTTGCTATATCGCCTTTACGCTGGATAACCCATTGACTGTCAAATGGCCCCCAGTCGGATAACTGGTAATAGCCATCATTATGACGTCGCCCATCTTGAACAAACATAAGTTCGATACCGATCCCCGGTAACGCCTTGAGTACATCTTGAATAGTACGACGAGGCCACCCCGTTTTTTCGATGAGTTTAGGCACATTTGGCCTATCAAGGCTTTCCACTAACAATGCTAAATATAGCCGCCTTGCAAAAACAGGACTCAACTCCATTGACACCTCCTATATATGTGCAGCTCAATTATTTCTTTTTTCGCTGACAACATGTTGAGGCTGATCAATAAGTCTCCAATAGTGACATTTTCTTACGCTTTTTTTTCACTCTATGAAATATTCATCACTCTATTTTGTCTGAGTTGCTGCTTCCTGATAGGATTCAACTCATAACAATGAAATAAAATCACTCAAAGGAAGAATAATGACTATCACCATGTTTGGTATCCCAAATTGCGACACCATTAAAAAAGCAAAGAAATGGCTCGAAGCTGAAGGTATCGAGTTCGAATTTCACGATTATCGCAAACAAGGCATCACAGAAGAGCTAGTAACAAGCTTCTGCTCTGAGCTAGGTTGGGAGCTTGTGCTAAACAAACGTGGTACGACTTATCGCCAACTTTCTCAAGAACAGAAAGACACCCTAACAGAAGAAAAAGCGGTGACTTTGCTTGTTGAACAACCTGCAATGATCAAGCGCCCAATCTTAAAAGTTGAGGGTAAGCTTCACATCGGATTTAAAGCCGACCAATACGCGGCTATTTTTGCTTAGATCGTTGTATTTACATAGACAGACAACAGGACGTTGATCAGTGAATCAGCGCCTAAAAATTAATGACTAGACGTTTTATTTAAACAAGGAATTCAAGGATGACAGATAGCCCAACTTTGGCTCTGGCAAAAGACCTAATCAGCCGTCAATCGGTAACACCAGAAGATGCAGGCTGCCAAGACCTGATGATTGAACGCTTAAAAGCACTCGGTTTTGAAATCGAAGTGATGGTATTTGAAGATACGACCAACTTCTGGGCTCGTCGTGGTACTGAAGCGCCTCTGTTTGCTTTTGCTGGTCACACTGATGTGGTACCTGCAGGCCCAATCGAACAGTGGAACACTAAGCCATTCGAACCGACTATCGTAGACGGTTTCCTACATGGCCGTGGCGCTGCTGATATGAAAGGCTCTCTGGCTTCAATGATTGTTGCCGTCGAGCAGTTCATTGCCAAACACCCAGACCACACAGGCTCAATTGGTTTCCTGATCACTTCAGATGAGGAAGGTCCTTTCATCAACGGTACTGTACGTGTTGTTGAAGCATTAATGGCGCGCGGTGAAAACATCGATATGTGTATCGTTGGTGAACCATCGAGCACTGAGTTCGTGGGTGATGTCGTGAAGAACGGCCGTCGTGGCTCTATCACTGGCGACCTAACGATTAAAGGCACACAAGGTCATGTTGCCTACCCTCACCTAGCAAACAACCCAGTACACAGCTCTCTGCTTGCTATTAATGAGCTAGCAACAACTGAGTGGGATAAAGGTAATGATTACTTCCCGCCAACCAGTTTCCAAATTCCAAATGTGAGTGCGGGTACTGGTGCTTCAAACGTGATCCCTGGTGAGTTTAATGTTCAGTTTAACCTACGCTTTAGTACAGAGTTAAGCAACGACATCATCGTTGAGCGCATCACAACGACACTCGACAAGTATGATTTCGAATACGACCTAAGATGGACATTCAATGGCGACCCGTTCTTAACAGACGCAGGTTCACTGCTTGATGCTATTGTTGATGCAGTGGGTCACGTCAATGATGTGAAACCAGCACTGCTAACGACTGGCGGTACATCTGATGGTCGCTTTATTGCACGTATGGGCGGACAAGTGGTTGAACTAGGCCCTGTGAATGCAACGATTCACAAGGTTAACGAATGCGTGAAGGTAGCCGATTTAGAAAAGCTAACTGACATGTACGAAAGAACATTAGTGAACCTATTCGCTAAATAGTCTTTCATCAGCGATTCATAGCATCCAATTATTGAGAGACTCGTTATGACACCAGAGCAGCTTACCGGACAATCAGATTCTCATCTAGAGCCTAGCCTGATCGGCACCAAGACCTTCTTGGTCCACAGTGAGGTTAAGAATGACCTGAATAATTTGATTGAAGCTGCTCAGCTCGCTGGTTTTAAAATGGAGATTGCCAGTGGCTTTCGCGACTATGAAAGGCAATCTCTGATTTGGAACCGTAAGTTTTCTGGCGAAGCTCCGATATTAGATTCAGAAAGCCAACCTCTTGATGCTTCAAAACTGACCGAACAACAAAAGCTATCGGCTATCCTGAGATGGTCTGCGCTTCCCGGCGCGAGTCGTCATCATTGGGGTTGTGACTTCGATGTCTTTGCTCGTAACCACTTACCTGAAGGCATACATCTGCAATTAGAACCATGGGAATACCTTACTGGCCACCAGCAATCGTTTTACCAATGGCTATCAGTTCATGCTGCACAATTTGGTTTCTTCTTTCCTTACAGCCAAGATTTGGGTGGTGTGGCGATCGAACCATGGCATATCAGCCATCGCAAAGTATCGGAGTCGTGTTTATCACAGTTATCTCCGACTTTACTTGGCAAGCAACTCCAATCTAAGCCAGTATTAGCGTATGAGATTATTATGGAGCAGCTAGACGAGATCTATGCACGCTTCGTAGCGAATATCAGTCATTAGGAGCGCTTATGTTGGAGTGGCTTACAAACCCTTGGGTTATCATCATCATCGTAGTTAGCGTTGTTGTGGGTAACATCGCAGCGCTCAAACAGACAGCCAATATGGATCTGACGGGGCGTGGTAAAACTGAGCGAGATTTAGATAAGCTCAATCGCTCGGATAAACTTAACCAAGAGAAAGCTGAAAAAGAAGAATCCAAAGACAATAAAGACGCATAGCCTTTTGCTTTGGCTAATCAGCTTGATTGACCAATTTTGATTGACCAATGTAGCCTGATGACAACGAATACAATAAAAAAGAGGACACAGTGTGTCCTCTTTTTTATTTGCTTTTGCTAATCACAAGGCTGATTTAACTCAGCTTGTGACGGCTTGAATGACTACTCAGCTTTCGCTTCTTTGTCATCTTTGGTTTGGTCAGCAATATGCGCTAATACCGGAACCATAGACTTAAGCAGCTCTTCTTCTACTGGCTTACCTGATGCATCCGTTACGTTGATTGACGTACGGTTGCCAAGGTCACCAAATAGGAAGTTGTAAGTGCCTGGCGCTAAGTCGATAGGCTGTAGGCCAATTTCTTCCCAGAACTCATCATCTGGTGCTGCGTACTTCGCCTTCACCGTACCCTGAGATTGATTGCGTTCTTCAAGCTCAAAGCCCATTTCAGGCAACAAGTTAGGCAGACGCTGCCAGAATACATTGTATGGCGTACGAGCAATAATCACAGGGAAACCACTACGGTCAGCACCCATTGAAATTGGAATACGCTTCACCAACTCTTGCGCTTTCAGCGCCGCTTCAGCACGAAGGTTTTCATCGTACTTAGCCATAACTAGGTTGGTCAGGAACGCGTTGTAACGCTCTTTATTGGTTGCCGTTACTGTTTTCTCTTCAGTACCTTCACGCCAATCAATCAGATTAATCTTGAAGCCATGACGGTTGTTTGCTTGGAAGCGAGAGATAGAGTAACGACTACCAATCTCTACGTCTTCATCTTCAGAAACCCAAGTTACCCAATCGGTCTCAATCTCATTCTCTGATTGCTCACGAATACCAATACCACGTTGAGCCAGCATATCTACAGCCGTTTGCCACACGCGGTCTGCCTCTTCTGCGCGAAGAAGCCATAGTGTCACTTCACCGTTTTGACGCTCAGCACGAGCACCCGGGATCAGTTCAAGAACCTGTTGCGGTGGACGAATATCCACTTCACGACCAGTACCACCACTGAATTCACCGCTTGGGATGTCAAAATTTGGGTAGAACTGAGGCTGAGCATCTACAGGCAATTGCCATTGTGAAAACTCAGGTGTTTCTAAGTATTCGAAATCATCTTTGGCTTGGCGACGTTGAGTCGGGTTGCCAGAACATGCTGTAAGAACGAAAACAGCCAGTGACCCAATCACTAGCTGGTGAGAATACTTCATTTATACTCCTAAATGCCGAAGGTTCGCTTCGGCATCACTTCATACGTTTTAGTAAATGCACGCTTCAGTCATTGCTTGAGCAACAACAGGTTGAGCTGGCTCTGACAGTTCAGTCAGCGGTAGACGTAAGCCACCTTCAGCAATCAGACCCATTTTATGAACCGCCCATTTTACGGGAATAGGGTTAGACTCAACGAACAAATTCTTATGTAGAGGCATCAAACGCTCATTGATCGCTTCCGCTTCTTCAAACTTACCTTCTTTTGCTAGCTTGAACATGGTTGCCATATCAGCGGCTGCAACATTGTTCGTTACAGAGATCACGCCATCGCCACCACGCTTAACAAATTCTAGGCCTGTTAAGTCATCACCACTTAGTAAGATAAAGTCTTCGCCACAAAGTTCACGGTGAATTGCAATTCTGTCGAGATCACCCGTCGCATCTTTCAGTGCAACGATGTTTTCGATCTCAGCAAGACGAGCAACCGTTTCTGGCAACAAGTCTACCGCAGTACGACCTGGAACATTGTATAGAATTTGTGGAACGTCACTGACTTCAGCAATCGCTTTGTAGTGTTGGTACAAACCTTCTTGAGTCGGTTTGTTGTAGTAAGGCGTTACGCTCAGGCAACCAGCAATACCAGAACCATTCAACAAACGGCTGAATAGAACAGATTCATGAGTTGCATTTGCACCTGTACCAGCGATAACGGGAATACGACCATCAGCAAATTCAACGATCTTGTTGACGACTTTGACATGCTCTTCAATAGTGAGTGTTGAAGACTCACCTGTTGTGCCAACCGCAACCAGACCATCACTACCTGCAGCAATATGGTGCTCAACTAACTTTTTAAGGCTGTCGAAATCCACTTCACCATCTGTATTAAATGGCGTAACTAGCGCAACGATACTTCCTGAAAACATGTCTATCTCCCTTAATTTATTCTTTTTGCATGTTACTGTAAGCCAATCAATAAACACAAGACATTAAAGTGGCTTACCGGCAACATCTGCATTAAATATTGTCGTATGTTTGAGGTAAAACGACTTCTAACGGCGTTCTACCTAGAATTTGGGTAACCTGCACTCAATCTAGCGGATAGCACATCACTGGATGTCAGTAACAAGTAAGCTGTGCTCTCATCGCTCTATCTCATTTTTTAACGCGCTCGATATTCTTATCATTGGTTGCATGTTCGAAGCAAGGTCGCACATAAAAAGCCCCGCACGCACGCTTATTCCACGAGCTAACTGTGCTAACATGCATGAATCAATGGAATATAAAGAGACGTGATTTTATGACTCAACATCTAGTAATCACAGCTGTGGGCACTGATCGCCCAGGTGTATGCAACCAAGTGGTTCATTTAGTCACCCAATCAGGCTGTAACATTATTGATAGCCGTATCGCCCTGTTTGGCGAAGAATTTACGCTTATCATGCTGCTGTCTGGAAAGGCAAACAACATTACCCGCGTTGAAACCACCTTGCCCTTGCTTGGACAAGAGCACGACTTGATTACGATTATGAAGCGAACCTCAACTCATGATATTATTGAGAACTCTTACACAGTAGAGGTGTTCGTTGAGTCAGACGATAAAATCGGACTTACTGAGCAGTTTACCCAGTTCTTCGCAGACCGAAACATCGGCCTCGATTCGTTAAGTGCACGAACCATCAATAAATCTAAGGTTCAACTCGACAACGACCAATTCCATATCTCTATTACCGCTTCTGTGCAATCAGAATGTAACTTGATGCAGCTACAAGAAGAATTCGATTCGCTGTGTCAGAGCCTATCAGTCCAAGGCTCGCTCAACTTTATCAAAAACAGTCTTTAAAAAGGAAATGTCATGAATACGCTAACGGCTGGTGTTCCAGCACCTGCTTTTTCTCTTCCAGATCAAGATGGCAATATCGTATCTCTTGGTGACTTCAAAGGTAAAAAAGTACTTTTCTATTTTTACCCTAAAGCAATGACTCCAGGTTGTATTGTGCAAGCGGAAGGCCTGCGTGATATCAAAACACAGCTTGATGACCTAAACGTGGTTGTTCTAGGTGTGAGTGTTGACCCAGTAAAACGTCTACCAAACTTCGTTGAGAAGAAATCTCTAAACTTCACTCTGCTATCAGATGAAGACCACAGCGTTGCTGAACAGTTTGGCGTTTGGGGCGAGAAGAAATTCATGGGTAAGGTATACGATGGTCTGCACCGTATTAGCTTCCTAATTGATGAAGAAGGTCAGATTGAACATGTCTTCAACAAGTTCAAGACTAAGACTCACCACGAAGTGGTTCTAGATTACTTCAATCAAGAAGCTTAAGGGCGATTTGAGTGAGTTAATGACTTAGATTCACCACTCTCTAAGGCAATAGCAACACTCATTAAGCTAATGATTAAGCTAATGATTAAGCTAATGATTAAGCTAATGATTAAGCTAAGAGCAAAAAGGCCGAACATCATGGATGTTCGGCCTTTTTCTATAACAAGATCAATTACTTTTGATGTTCGAGGTCATCGTCTAATGCGTGACTCGGTAAGGCATTCCAAACTGCCTTAACTAACGTTGCCAACGGAATAGCAAAGAACACGCCCCAGAACCCCCACAGCCCACCAAACACTAACACGGCAACAATAATGGCCACTGGGTGCAGGTTCACCGCTTCAGAGAAAAGAACCGGAACGAGCACGTTACCATCTAGCGCTTGGATAATACCGTAAGCGAGAAGCAACCAGTAAAACTGAGGCTCTAATCCCCACTGGAACAAGCCAACAATCGCTACTGGAACAGTCACAGCCGCCGCGCCGATATAAGGAATCAGTACTGAGAAACCAACCGCGACAGCCAACAAGACTGAATAACGCAGATCCAGAATCGCGAAGGTTACGTAGCTGACACCACCAACGATTAAAATCTCTAAGACTTTACCGCGAATATAGTTCGAGATTTGCTGGTTCATCTCTTCCCATACTTTGGTCGCTAAACGACGATTTCGAGGAAGTACACCGCTCGCCATTCTGATCATCTCTTCTTTGTCTTTTAACAAGAAGAAAATAAGCAGTGGTACAAGAATCAAGTAAACCGCTAAGGTCGCTAAGCTCACAAGAGAAGCAAGAGAACCTTTGACAACACTTTCACCAAAACCTAACGCTTTGTTCTTGGCGTTAGACATAATGGACTCAACGATCTGCAGGTTAGCTAATTCTGGATAGCGTTCAGGAATCGTCGCAATGAAGTTTTGCAAGCTGCCATACATGCTTGGGATATCATTAATTAGATTGCCCACTTGTTGCCAAATGGTTGGTACCAAGCCAAAGATCGCAAGTAGCATCACGCTAAAGAACATCATGATCACCAACATCACCGAAGGCGTTCTTGGAACACCGAGTCTTTGAAGTTGGGTAACAGGCCACTCAAGCAAATAAGCCAACACAATCGCAACCAAGAGCGGTGCAATTAGGTGACCAAAGAAGTAGATCGTAATAAAGCCGAAGAGAATGATGGCAACCAAACTGACAGCATGGGGATCAGAGAAACGTCGTTTATACCAACGATTGACCATTTCAAGCATCTGACTGCAATTCCTTTTTAGTGACGAGGAGATGATGGTAATTAGAGCAAACCTCAGTGATGACGTCATAGGCTTGCTTAGACAAATAAGTAACAATATCTTTCATCGAACTGTTATCAGACACATAAATTGACAATGACTGCCCTACTTCTAACTTTACACTGTGACGCTTGGCTAATAATAGCGCCATTGGACAGCGCTCTTGGCGTAAATCTAGAATATTAGGTGTCATTCTTGAGCTCGATGCTTATTATAAGGGTCGTATTGTAATCTGTTTTTGAAAACGCGCCATCATTCATTCATCCTCCTTCATGATAGCGCACGCACTTGGCAAAGGTTAAATCAGATAAAGAACCAATTTCCATTGCACTTGTCTTACTGTCAGAAGAAACGGAGTATTACTGACTAATATGTTTAAACGCGCTCGCTCAATTGCTTGCTTATGCATCGCAGCTACATTAAGCACCCCAACTATGGCGAATACCAATAGTTTGGAGCTACCAGATATCGGTACCGCTGCTGGCGGCACACTCACTATCGACCAAGAGCTTATCTATGGTGATGCCTACATGCGCATCATCAGAAGTAGCCAGCCTATCGTAAACGACCCAGTTCTAAATCTATATATTGATACTCTTGGCCATCGTCTGGTCGCGAACGCAAATGATGTAAAGACACCTTTCCAGTTCTTTATGATCCGTGACCGCAACATCAACGCCTTTGCTTTCTTTGGTGGTTATGTTGCTTTGCACTCAGGTCTATTCCTGCATGCACAATCTGAAAGTGAATTAGCTTCTGTATTAGCGCACGAAATCGCGCACGTAACCCAACGTCACTTAGCGCGTAGTATGGAAGACCAAGCGCGCCGCTCTCCAGCAACCATTGCAGCGCTAGCAGCCTCTGTATTACTGGCAATTGCAGCTCCTGAAGCCGGCATTGCAGCCCTAACGGCAACGACTGCGGGTAATATGCAAAGCCAAATCAACTACACCCGTAGTAATGAAAAAGAAGCCGACCGCTTTGGTATCAACACGCTAGCAAAAGCTGGGTTTGATGTGAATGCGATGCCACGTTTCTTTGGCCGTTTAGCTGATGAATATCGCTATGCGAGCACACCACCGCCAATGCTACTGACTCACCCATTACCAGAAGACCGAATTACCGATTCACGTGCTCGTGCTCGTAGTTACCCGCCACTGAAACTGGCTCCCTCTCTGGACTACCACCTAGCAAGAGCCCGCATTGTTGCGCGCTATGCTGGCATTAATAATGATGCTGCTCTTGATTGGTTTGAGCGTCAGCTAAAGAAAGCCCCTAAAGCTTTGGTTCCGTCATTAGAATATGGCCAAGCACTGGTTTACCTAGACTCTAAAAAATTAGACAAAGCAGAGCCCATCCTGAACAAGCTGATTAACAGCGATCCAACCAACCTGTTTTATCTAGATGCTATTTCGGATCTGCACATCGAGAAGAAGCAGCCTGAGATTGCGATTAAAGAACTTAAATCGGCACTGGTTCGTCAACCAAACAACCCGGTTCTGACCATTAACTACGCCAACGCACTGATTGAAAATGAAGATCTTCAAGAAGCGGTTCGCGTATTGCAGCGTTACACGCACGATAACCCGAATGACACCAATGGCTGGCACTTACTTTCAAAAGTAAATACGAGCCTTGGTAATAGCGACGAAGAACTGGCTGCTCGTGCGGAAATTTTGGCACTGCAAGCCAACTGGAACAAAGCGATTCAGTACTACACGCAAGCAAGCCAAATCGCAGAATTAGGAAGCCTAAAACAAGCACGCTACGATGCTCGAATTGATCAGCTAATGATTCAACGAGAGCGCTTCTTGTCGCTACAATAGAGTGTTTACTGGTAACAGCTCGTTACCAGAATAAAAAGAAAGCTCAACGTTACATAGTAAAGAAGCCACTCAAGTGGCTTCAACTGAACAATTGCTTCAACTGAACAATTAAATCAAAAATAATAATGAGGAAGAACCATGTCCGTCGTGATTTATCATAACCCACGCTGCTCAAAGAGCCGTCAAACTCTAGAAGTGCTTCAGGAAAACGGCGTACAGCCAGAGGTCATCAAATACCTGGAGACTCCGTTAACAGTTGAACAGCTGAAAGTACTGTTCACTCAGCTTGGTTTTGACAGTGTTCGCGACATGATGCGCACCAAAGAAGCGGACTACAAAGAAGCAAACCTTGGCGATGCTTCAGTTACTGATGAAGATCTTTTCGCCGCGATGGCAACCAATCCAAAACTGTTTGAGCGCCCAGTCGTTGTCGCGAACAACAAAGCAAAAATTGGTCGTCCACCAGAGCAAGTGCTAGAGATTCTGTAATCCAATATGAGCATTAACATTCTTGTTCTTTATTACAGTCGCCACGGCAACACACAAGCTCTAGCAAGGCAGATTGCACGAGGGGTTGAATCCATCCCGAACTGCGAAGCTATGCTAAGGACGGTGAACGACGTGTACACAGTAGAAGAGCAGCCTGATTCGCGTTATCAACCAACCGATCCTATTGCCTCGTTACAAGAACTTCGATCTTGTGATGGTTTGGCGCTAGGCAGTCCGGTTTGGTTTGGTAACATGGCCGGGCCAATGAAGCACTTTTGGGATAGCACGACATCAATGTGGATCAATGGTGATCTCATCGATAAGCCAGCTTGCGTATTTACCTCTTCTTCATCATTGCATGGTGGTCAAGAGACAACACAACAAAGCATGATGTTGCCCCTGCTTCATCACGGCATGTTAGTCGTGGGCATCCCCTACTCAGAACCGGCGCTGCACACCACTCAAACTGGTGGTACGCCTTATGGTGCAAGCAGTACTGGAGAGAGCGCTTCACTTAGCAAAGAAGAGATTGAGTTGGCGCAAAACCTAGGTAAACGCCTAGCGCGCATCGCAATAAATCAGAAGGGAATTTCTCAATGATGTATATGCCAGAGAAGGCTATGTCTCCCAAAACCAAGCTATTTCGCTACCTTGCTTTAGCGGGCAACTTGTCGCTTTTATTCTGGGTGGTGGCTTGGCAGATGACGCTTTCACCGCACCCTCATCTCAGTAATGTCACACTGGCGATTGCTTGGGCTATCCCGCTGTTATTGCCATTACCGGGCATTTTAGCAGGAAAACCTTATACGCACGCATGGGCAAATTTCGTCTTGATGCTCTATTTCCTACACGCATTAACTATCTTGTATGTAGACGATGGTGAACGTTTATTAGCGGCTGTAGAACTGCTTCTGACGACTCTAGGTTTCGCGGGCAATATCTTATTTACTCGCTTTAGAGCCAAAGAGTTAGGCATCAAGTTGAAGCGTCTTTCTGAAGTAGAAAAGAGAGAAAAAGCTAAGTTCGAGCAATAATATTAAGCCCATGCTTTTAAACTGACCGCTTACAAACAAAAAGCCCTGCGAGATTGCTCTTGCAGGGCTTTTTTCAAGTTTTCATTTCAATCAGTCATGTCAGCTGACAATTATGAGCGAACCCACTCGTATACCAAGCTTGGCTTAGCATGTACTGGCGCAGTGATGGTTAGATCTTCTGTACTAGAATCCTCTAACGTTGCGTCAGGCGTATTCGTTAGCTCAGCATCCTCAGATACCTCGTTGCCCTTAATCACTTGTACGCCTGAGTCAGTTTCGTCACCAACGACTTCAGCAGCGTCTGTTGAATCATCACCTACAGACATTGTGTTGTCTTGAGTTTCAAATTCAGGGCTCACTTCAGGCTCAATGTAAGATTCTTCAACCTTCGCGACTTGTCGAATACTTGCTACTTCTTGCTCAAACTCTTGTTGAGTCGACAATAAGTGAATTCGGAAAGTGACTTCGTTGTTCTGAATCTTCAGAATATCTAGGCTTGCCACCGAGTTTAGACGCTTAAGTGCGTTCTCTAACTGGAAGAAGTCTTGAGCATTATTCAGGCTAATAAACTGCGTTAAAATCGATTCTGATGACTCACTCGCTACCGTCACAGCACTTTTGCCTGCGTAGTAGTTACTGATTTGGTCAACTAACTTCTTAGAAGTCGTGTCGCTGTTACCCGATAGTGAACCACTTACAGGCGATGTTGGTGCACTCGTCAATTGACTTGGCTTTTGATCGTATAGAGCCCAACGTAGGCCTGAAGATTGAGCCTTTATCACCAACACAGCATCAACAGGATAACGCTGACTCGCTTTACTGATTGGCGTAACAAAGCTACCCCACAAATCAGAAGTCGCAATACCCGTAATATCGTCAAAGTCACCCACAGGCAGCGTTAGAGGCAAGCCACGCTCTTTTGCGTTCGCTTGTAAGCTAGCTGCTAACTGTGAGTTAGAGTGTTCCCATACGATGTTCTTGTCGTAGTTGTCCTCTTCCACAAGCCAAACAAGGATGTTTGAACGCGTGTCAGGCCAGTAAGGTAACTGTGCTTGAGTCAACAGAGAACGGATTTGAGCACCGTTAAAACGCATACGCAATGTTGATTGGTCATTGCTTTCGCCAAAACTCATTTGAGACATGTACTGCGAACTCTTGCGCATCGCCTTTTGAATCGTCTCATTCGAAGCGACATCAGTTTGGCCAGTCGCACGTATCAATACCTGCTCCATACCTGTATTTCTTGCCACTTGTTCTGGCTGTTTGTCTTCAGCGTTAATCGCAACTTCAGCACTAAAGATATCTACTTGAGTTAAGGCATAACTCGGAGAGGCTAATAGTCCCATCAACAACAATGCTATGTAGCGCATACTGATCCTAATATTCAAATCTTGTGCCTAGATGATAAGCAACTATGGATTGAGGGGCAAGGTCGATAGCGCCCACTGTGTTTAATAACCACAAAATATCACCTGGCCATGATAAATCGCTCACTTATAAACTGAATTTCTAGGGCTTAGATGGATATAAAACATCACTAAGATAAATAAATTTGATCTATTTGGTGTAGCAATCGATTGCCAAGTGATAGAATCCCGCGAATTTTATTTTTCGCTTTTCATATAACGACCATTTTTAAGGACATAACATGAAAAATGCTCTGCAAGGTGCGCAAATGCTGTTTGTAGCATTTGGTGCGCTTGTATTAGTGCCACTACTGACTGGACTCGATCCCAACGTTGCACTGTTTGGCGCAGGTATCGGTACCCTTTTATTCCAACTTATTACACGCCGTTCAGTGCCAATCTTCTTAGCATCTTCTTTTGCTTTCATCGCGCCTATCATGTTTGGTATTCAAACATGGGGCGTTGGCGCAACCATGGGTGGCCTAATGGCGGCAGGTGTTGTGTATGTATTGATGGGCGCGTTAATTAAAGTTCGTGGCGTTGGCTTCATCCATAAACTGCTTCCACCTGTAGTGGTTGGCCCTGTGATCATGGTTATCGGTTTAGGCCTTGCGCCTGTTGCGGTTAACATGGCGCTAGGTAAGACAGGCGATGGTGCGGTTCAGCTTGTTGATGCAGACGCTGCCCTGTGGATCTCTTCAATTTCACTGTTAGTGACGATTGTCATCAGTGTGTTTTCAAAAGGCTTCCTTAAGCTACTGCCAATCTTCGGTGGTATTGTTGCGGGTTACATCACCAGCTTGGTATACGGCGCGGTAGACTTCACTCCAGTAGCGCAAGCATCGTGGTTAGCACTACCAAACTTCACCATGCCGGAGTTCAACATCAACGCTATCTTCTTCATGGTGTTTGTCGCGATTGCCCCAGCCGTTGAGCATGTAGGTGACATGCTGGCGATTTCTAACGTGACGGGTAAAGACTACCTTAAGAAACCTGGCCTGCACCGCACAATCACAGGTGACGGCGTGGCAACAATAGCTGCTTCTATGCTGGGCGCTCCACCAAACACAACTTACAGTGAAGTAACAGGCGCAGTAATGCTTACCAAAGCATTTAACCCTGTAATCATGACTTGGGCTGCAGTAACCGCTATCGTTCTTGCATTGGTTGGTAAGCTAGGCGCATTACTGCAAACCATTCCGGTTCCAGTGATGGGCGGTATCATGATTCTTCTGTTTGGCTCTATCGCAACAGTGGGTCTTAACACGCTAATCAAAAACAATGTTGACCTACACAAATCACGTAACCTTGTGATTGTGGGCATTACTTTAGTCTTTGGTATTGGCGGCATGGCCTTTGGTATCGGTGACTTTAGCCTACAGGGCGTAAGCTTGTGCGGTATCGTTGCGATTCTACTTAACCTAGTACTTCCAGAAGAGCTAGGTGACAACACTGTGGTAGATAAAGCTCAAATCGATTAATGAGTCGGTAAGGCTAGATTCCAAAGAATCACAACCTAACAAGATCAAAAAAGGGAGAGCATCGAATGCTCTCCCTTTTTATTAATACGGTTAATTCAGCGAGTTAAGAAACTGTTTAGAGTCACTTAAGCTGAAACCGAATTACTTAGTACCGAAGATCTTATCGCCAGCATCGCCAAGACCAGGAACAATGTAGCCCTTGTCGTTTAGCTTCTCATCGATTGCAGCCGTGTAAAGCTCAACATCTGGGTGCGCTTTTTCTAGAGCAGCGATACCTTCAGGAGCAGCAACAAGCACAAGAATCTTAAAGTGCTTACAACCTTTCTCTTTCATTAGGTCGATAGTCGCGATCATAGAACCACCTGTCGCAAGCATTGGGTCTACCACTAGAGCAATACGCTCGTCGATGTTAGATGCAAGCTTGTTGAAGTATGGTACTGGCTCAAGTGTTTCTTCATCACGGTAAATACCAACAACGCTGATACGTGCACTTGGGATGTGCTCAAGAACGCCGTCCATCATGCCTAGACCAGCACGTAGGATTGGCACTACCGTTACTTTTTTACCTTTAATTTGGTCAACTTCTACTGGACCGTTCCAACCGTTAATCGTCACACGCTCAGTTTCAAAGTCTGATGTCGCTTCGTATGTTAGAAGGCTACCCACTTCTGTCGCTAGCTCACGAAAACGCTTAGTGCTAATCTCACCTTCACGCATCAGGCCAATTTTATGTTTTACTAGCGGGTGTTTCACTTCAACAACTTTCATTTCCAACTCCGGCAATATTTAAACAAACCTGTAGATTATACACGAACTCTAAGGTTATTTCAGAATCTTTATTCTAATAAAAAAAACCGCGCAAACGTTTGCTCTTGGTAATCAAGCCCTGTTAGAATAGCGCCGTTTTCACATCCAACTTAAGTTCGAGGACTATCCCGTGAGTGGTAATACTTCTTCTCTAAGCTACAAAGACGCTGGTGTTGATATCGACGCAGGTAATGCACTAGTAGACCGTATTAAAGGTGCTGTTAAACGCACTCGTCGCCCTGAAGTAATGGGCGGTATTGGTGGCTTTGGCGCCCTATGTGAACTTCCAACGAAATACAAAGAGCCGGTACTTGTTTCAGGTACTGATGGTGTTGGTACTAAACTTCGCCTTGCTTTGGATCTGAAAAAACACGACACCATTGGTATCGACCTAGTGGCAATGTGTGTGAACGACCTAATCGTTCAAGGTGGTGAGCCGCTATTCTTCCTAGACTACTACGCAACAGGTAAGCTAGATGTAGATACAGCAGCAGACGTTGTTTCTGGTATCGCTGAAGGTTGTGTTCAAGCTGGTTGTGCACTAATCGGTGGTGAAACGGCTGAAATGCCAGGCATGTACGAAGGCGACGACTACGACGTAGCTGGTTTCTGTGTTGGTGTTGTAGAAAAAGCGGACATCATTGACGGCACTAAAGTAGCAGCAGGCGACGCACTTATCGCTGTTGGTTCAAGTGGTCCACACTCAAACGGTTACTCTTTAATTCGTAAAGTTCTAGAAGTTTCTGGTGCTGATAAGAGTGAAGAACTAGAAGGTCGCACTATCGGTGAGCACCTACTAGAACCTACTAAGATTTACATCAAATCGGCACTTAAGATGATTGCTGAGCATGACATTCATGCTATCTCGCACATCACAGGTGGTGGTTTCTGGGAAAATATCCCACGCGTACTTCCTGAAGGCACTAAAGCAGTCATTGATGGCAAGAGCTGGGAATGGCCTGCTATCTTCAACTGGCTACAAGAGAAAGGTAACGTGGAAACATTTGAAATGTACCGCACTTTCAACTGTGGTGTAGGCCTAGTTGTTGCTCTACCTAAAGATCAAGCAGACGCTGCTGTTGAACTACTGAAAGCTGAAGGCGAAAACGCTTGGGTTATCGGTGAGATCGCAAACGCTGAAGCTGGCGAAGAGCAAGTTGAAATTAAATAAGTGATACGCTCACTTACTTAGTTAATCAATGAGGACCTAATGGTCCTCATTTTGCTATTTAGCCCGCAGAAAACCTTAGTTTATGTAGGTACATTGTAAACAATTCAGTTAATCAATCGTATGACCCACTCTATGAAAAACAATCACTCAAATAAAACCAGTCACTCTCAGAAAAACATCGTTGTGTTAGTTTCAGGAAGCGGAAGTAACTTACAGGCTATTTTAGATGCCTGCGATAGCGATATGATTGATGCATCGGTTAAAGCTGTCTTCTCAAACAAAGCAGAGGCTTTTGGATTAGAACGAGCGAAAACCGCAGGTGTTGACGCTCATTCAGTGAATCCAAAAGACTTTGGTTCACGTGAAGAGTTTGACCATGAATTGATGGTTCAGATCGATGCTTACCAGCCAGATTTAATCGTACTCGCTGGCTACATGCGAATCCTGAGTTCAGAGTTTGTTCGTCACTATGCAGGGAAAATGGTCAACATCCACCCTTCTCTGTTGCCGAAATACCCAGGCCTACACACCCACCAGCGTGCCATTGATGCGCAAGACAAAGAACACGGTACTAGCGTCCACTTTGTTACCGAGGAGCTCGATGGCGGCCCTGTGATCTTGCAAGCTAAGGTGCCGGTATTTGAAGATGATGATGCTGATATGTTGGCAAGCCGAGTGCTGACTCAAGAACACTGCATTTACCCTATGGTCTGCAAGTGGTTCGCGGAAGACCGTTTATCAATGGTCAATGGACAGGCTGTGTTAGACGGTAAAGCATTAGGTAAACACGGTTACGCAGAAGAGTAATTCGTCAAACGACTCTCAGACAACAAATTGCTGAAAAACAAAAAGGCCGCTTACTGACTGGTTAGTGCAGTAAGCGGCCTTCGTTTGTTCGGGTTCAAGCAATACGATCTACAGCATTAGCTTAATGGCTCTGTCGGTGCTTGGCTCGCTACCTTTTTCGGCGCATAAGCAACATCTTCTAACGCTTGATGGTTGTTGCCAATCAGCTCACCAAAATGAAACAGTGCGTATTCGCCCGGCTTCATTCTAAACCACTGTTCATTGTCCGTAAGAGGTTGAGTTGCTACCACCGTCACCACATCATTTGGCGTAGTCTCTTCTTGGAAGTTTATCTCAACATCTTCATCAATCAGGCTCGCATTACCAAAAGGTGCGCGTCTGGTTATCCAGTACAAATGGTTAGTACAGTAAGTCATCACATACTCACCATCACTCAATAACATGTTAAATACGCCTTTCTCGCGTAGCTTGTCACAACACTCAGCCACGAAACGAAACATGCCTTCCATGTCTTGAGGTGGTTCAGGAAAACGTTCTTCTAGTTGTTTCAGTAGCCAACAAAAAGAGAGCTCACTGTCCGTTTCGCCGACAGGTCTAAAACGCCCACTCACCAGATCATCGTAATCTGATAATTGACCATTGTGAGCAAAGGTCCAATATCGCCCCCAAAGCTCACGGGTAAAAGGGTGTGTATTTTCTAGATTAACGCCACCACGGTTGGCTTGACGGATATGACTGACAACAGCTTGGCTTTTAATTGGGTAGTTTTGAACCAACTCAGCGATCTTAGATTCACAGCTCGGATTCGGATCTTTGAAGGTACGAAAACCCTTTCCCTCATAAAAGGTAATACCCCAGCCATCACGATGCGGGCCAGTGTTGCCTCCACGCTGCATAAGACCAGTAAAGCTAAAACAAATATCAGTTGGCACATTCGCGCTCATACCGAGCAATTCACACATGGTTTAATCTACTCCCTATTAAAACCAATGGAGCCAAAAAGCTGGGCTCCAAATGTCTGTAAAACTATTATTCCATCTCTTTTTCGACAAGCTGAATCACAATGTGGATGATCTTAATGTGAATCTCTTGGATGCGATCTGCGTAGCCAAAGTGTGGTACTCGGATTTCGATATCCGCACAACCCGCCATTTTACCGCCATCTTTACCCGTCAATGCAATCGTCTTCATGCCTTTCGCTTGAGCCGCTTCAATCGCTTTTAGAATATTGGCAGAGTTACCTGAAGTCGACAGACCGAACAACACATCACCTTTACGACCTACCGCTTCTACATAACGAGAAAATACGTGGTCGTAGCCAAAATCATTACTCACACAAGATAAGTGGCTAGGGTCTGAAATCGCAATGCCAGCGTAACCTGGACGGTTTTCACGGTATCGGCCTGTAAGCTCTTCCGCGAAGTGCATTGCATCACAGTGTGAACCACCGTTGCCACAAGAAAGCACTTTGCCCTCTTGCTTGAATGAGTCAGCAATCAGTTTTGCCGCCGCTTCAATTTGAGCGATGTTATGGTCATCACTCAGGAACTTATTCAGAACGTCAGCAGCTTCGTTTAATTCACTTTTGATTAGGTCTTGGTACATAAGACTTATCTCTTATTTTTTTTGACGCAGCTTAAAGTGCGTGAAATGAGAACTGAGGGTTTTCCCCTCTTTATAGCTGAGTTTACCCACAAACATGAAATAGTGTCGACACTTAAGCCCAAAGATTGCCACCTTAATTAACTTGTCGTTGTAAATCCGTCCAAATATTCGCCACCAACCTCTCACAATTAGAACTTTAACTCTATTGAGATCACTTTTTACTCACCTTGGAGTTTTACAAATATTTAATATTTTGTTTACACTTGACTGGTTAGACCTCTTACCTAAAACTTAATAACAATAAGTGATCTCTGAAAAGGAAATCGATCATGAACATATTGCTCTCCCTACTCGGCATGACCGCCATCTTAGGCGTCTGTCTTTACCATAGAGTTAGTCTGGTACGTGCATTAGTTGTATTAACCGGCGCAATGGTAGCATTAACACTGCTTGGCGGCGTGGCTGTTACCGGCTGGCTTTGCTATCTATTAGCCGTTGCGATCTTTGCTGTACCGACCATTCGTCAGACACTGATCAGCCAAAAAGCACTCTCTTTATTTAAGAAAGTTCTACCGGCGATGTCTCAGACAGAAAAAGAAGCACTAGAAGCCGGCACAGTATGGTGGGAAGCAGAGCTGTTCAAAGGCAAACCTGAATGGAAGAAACTTCAGAACATTGCTGACCCGAAACTCTCTGAAGCTGAGCAAGCGTTTTTAGATGGTCCAGTAAATATCGTGTGTGAAATGGTCAATGATTACCAAGTCACTCATGAGCTTGCTGATTTGCCACCAGAAGTATGGCAATACCTGAAAGACCATAAATTCTTCGCCATGATCATCAAGAAAAAATACGGCGGCTTAGAGTTCTCAGCTTACGCTCAATCTTTGGTTCTACAGAAGCTAACAGGCGTTTCTAGTGTATTGTCATCGACGGTTGGCGTACCTAACTCATTAGGCCCTGGTGAGCTTTTACAACACTACGGTACAGAAGAACAAAGAAACCACTACCTGCCTCGCCTAGCGGAAGGTAAAGAGATCCCTTGTTTCGCACTAACTAGCCCAGAAGCTGGCTCAGACGCTGGCTCTATTCCAGATTACGGTGTGGTTTGTAAAGGCGACTGGCAAGGCGAAGAAGTACTCGGCATGCGCCTAACTTGGAACAAGCGTTACATCACTCTCGCGCCTGTCGCGACGGTATTAGGCTTAGCTTTTAAACTTCGTGACCCGGATGGCCTGCTTGGTGACCAAAAAGATCTTGGTATCACTTGTGCGCTTATCCCAACGGATTTAAAAGGCGTAGAGATTGGCAACCGCCACTTCCCACTAAACGTACCTTTCCAAAATGGCCCGACGCAAGGCGACGATATCTTCGTCCCTATCGATTTCATCATTGGTGGCCAGAAAATGGCCGGTCAAGGCTGGCGTATGCTGGTTGAGTGTCTGTCGGTTGGTCGTGGTATCACACTACCTTCAAACTCAACCGGTGGCATTAAGTCTGCCGCGCTTGCAACTGGCGCTTACGCTCGTATCCGCCGTCAGTTCAAACAGCCTATTGGCCGCATGGAAGGGGTTGAAGAGCCACTTGCACGCCTTGCAGGTAACGCTTATGTAATGGACGCTGCAAGTAACCTAACCGTTGCGGGCATCGACCTTGGTGAAAAGCCTTCGGTTATCTCTGCAATCGTTAAGTACCACTGTACTCACCGTGGCCAGCGCAGCATCATTGATGCGATGGATATCGTCGGTGGTAAAGGCATTTGTTTAGGCCCATCGAACTTCCTAGCTCGTGGCTACCAAGGCTCGCCTATCGCGATTACGGTTGAAGGCGCAAACATCCTGACTCGTTCAATGATCATCTATGGTCAAGGTGCGATTCGCTGTCACCCTTACGTACTGAACGAAATGGAAGCGGCTTATTCTGAAAGCAGCGATGCGCTTGATAAGTTTGATTCAGCGTTAGCAGGGCACGTTAGCTTTACGATGAGCAACCTAGTCCGCAGCTTGTGGTTTGGTTTAACCGATGGTCGTGGTTCTGATGCGCCAACACCTTCAAATAAAACAGATAAACAGACACAGCGTTACTACCAACAGCTAAACCGCTACAGTGCAAACCTAGCGCTACTGTCTGATATTTCAATGGCAGTTCTAGGCGGATCACTGAAGCGTAGAGAACGTTTATCAGCAAGACTGGGTGATATCTTAAGTCAACTTTACCTCGGTTCAGCAACGTTGAAGCGCTTTGAAAGTGAAGGCAGCCACGCTGAAGATCTACCGTTAGTACATTGGGGGATGCAAGATAGCTTACGTCAGACTGAAGTGGCGATTGATGAATTCTTAGCGAACTTCCCTAACCCTGTGATTGGTCGTCTGCTTCGTGTTGTGCTAATGCCATTTGGTCGTATCCGTCGTGCTCCAAACGACAAGCTCGATAGCAAAGTTGCGCACATTCTACAAACACCAAGCGAAACACGCTCTCGTATAGGTCGCGGCCAATACCTAGAAGCGACGGAATACAACCCAGTAGGTAAGATTGAAAAAGCGCTAGAAGTGATTCTTCAAGCTGAACCTCTGTTCGACAAAGTCTGCAAAGAGACACATCAAAAACGTGCCTTCTTACGACTTGATCTTGTTGCTCAGTTGGGACTTGAGAAAGGTATCTTAACGCAAGACGAAGCAAATCTTCTGATTAGCGCTGAGGAACATAGACTGTACACGATTAACGTGGATGACTTCTCACCAGAGGAGCTTGCAGCAAAATCTCAGTACCCAGACCAATCGATTGATAACGTCGCTTAAGGCCAGAAAAAGAAACAAAAACGGGACTACTATGAGTCCCGTTTTTTTGTTCATGATTTCGTTGCCACAAATTCCAATGCTTTATCTAGCAGCTTATTCTCTCTAGACAATCTAATCATCTAAGCGAGTTACTTGGGCGCCTTGAGCTGCATCTCAGGTAACGCTTTTTTCTTCGCCTTGACCTTACGAACCACAAACCAAATCAATAAGCCCAATAGAATAGCGACCACATTACCCACCGCAATAATGATCATACTGCGCTGTCTGTCATCTTCACGTTTTTGAAGGATCATCAACTCTGTTGCGATACGCTTCTGTTCAGCAAGAGCTTCTTCTTGAAGACGTCGTGACTCTGCTAAGTCGATATCTTCAACAACGCTGTACGACTGCTCGGTAATTGGAAAAATCAGCGGGCGCTGACTTGAAGCATCAGTGGCATAAACCATCCCTGACCAATTATAAATTCCTAAATCGCCATTATAAGGCACCTCTAAAGCGACTTTCATTGCGTCGACTTCAGCTTGCCCCTGCTTGTACATCACATATTCATCAGGAGCCTTGTGCTCAACATGAACCGCTAACGAGCTCGGTGCGATCATCCCCTGTTCACCAGACACCACAATAGTATGAGGTAAACCCTCTTTTCGTGATTGAATGAAGGTGCTAGTGATCGGTGTTGGGTAAACCAAGACTTCTTGCTCTTGCGCTCGCAGGAACACGCCATTACCAGAGGTAATACGCGCTCGGTATTTACCGGGCTCGATATCAATTGGCAAAGAGACAGTGAACACACCATCTCCGGCCTTTTCATCAAGATCAGCGCCATCATCGGCAAACTCGCCCATCACAACCGGCACCGGGCGCGCTTCTCTCACCAAAGACTCTTCGTTTTCAACAAACTTAGTAAAGGTAACCTTAAGCTTCACGCGATCGAGAAAATCGCGCAGCACCAGCGGCTTGCCATCAGAAGTCAGTCGAGCGGTAAATTTGATGCGCTCTGTTTGATACAACTTATCTGGGAACTCATTAGCATCCAAAACAAGATGAGACAGCAGCTTGATATTGTTCTTAGGGGAAACTTTACCTATCGCTTGCCAAGGGCCGGGCATCGGATTGTCGATAGAGATAATGTCCATGGACGATTCTTCGTACCAACGGACATTATCAGCATTGCGCCAAGAGTAGTATTTCTTGCCATCAGGGCGAACCAAAACGACAGGTTTAGAGTTATCGGCTCGATAAATCACAAAGGTGACTTGTTCAATACTGGGATCAACTCTAAAACGGTTGTCCAATAAACTCATAACGGATTCTGTTGCTGCATGTAAGCCAAAACTTAACAGCAATAAGCAACCGGTAGCCAATACCCTTAACATACTTTCTCCCTACTGACGCCAGAGGCAGCTTCCGCTTTTCTCGACGAGATCTAAACGACTTTGATGCGCTTCTACTTCATCGGCCGTAGCTCGTAAAACCTTTAGGGATTTTCGACCACTTTCTACTCTTCGTATGCTTTCGGCTTCACCTTCCTGTTGACCAGCGTTAAATTGCAGCGAAGTTTGACCACCCGTCATCAATAAGTAGACGTCGGCTAGGATCTCCGCATCGAGCAATGCGCCGTGGAGAGTACGGTGCGAGTTATCGATACCGTAACGGTCACATAAGATATCTAGGTTGTTTCTTTTACCTGGGAATATCTTCTTCGCCATTGCCAAGGTATCGGTAACTTTACAGTAGTCATCCGTTTTACCTATCGCTGGGTTGAGCTTCTCAAACTCATAGTCCATGAAGCCCGTATCGAAGGGCGCGTTATGAGCCACCAGCTCCGCACCTTTGATAAAGTCGAGAAACTCTTTATGAATGTCTTGGTATTCAGGCTTATCAATCAAGAATTCATCGGTAATACCGTGAACGCCAATCGCCTCTTCTTGAATCGCACGATCGGGCTTGATGTAGACGTGGAAATGACGCCCGGTCAGCCTACGGTTGATGATCTCTACTGCACCAATTTCAACGATGCGGTGACCCATATAGTGAGGGCCACCTTCTGTATTCATACCGGTGGTTTCGGTATCGAGTACAACAATGCGCTTATTTTCGTTCGAACTGTTTTTTTCGTTCGTGCTTTGTTCTGGAGTGCTACTGGTATTCATAAGGATAACTGTGTCAGACTATGCCGATAATGTGCTTGAGGTAATAGTATCAAATCATGACGAAACAAGTTGAAATTTTCACTGATGGTTCTTGTTTAGGCAACCCTGGTCCCGGCGGCTATGGCATCGTACTTCGCTACAAAAAAGTCGAGAAGACGCTAGCAGAAGGTTTCACGCTAACAACCAATAACCGTATGGAAATGCTCGCCGCTGTCGTGGCTCTGCAAACCCTCAAAGAACCTTGCTCTGTGATTCTGACCACAGATAGCCAATACGTGCGTCAAGGCATCACACAGTGGATTCATAACTGGAAAAAGCGTGACTGGAAAACAGCCGACAAGAAACCGGTTAAAAATGCCGATCTGTGGCAAAGGCTCGATAAAGAAACCGCTCGCCATAACGTTGATTGGCGCTGGGTAAAAGGACACGCCGGACACAGAGAAAACGAAATGTGTGATGATTTAGCGCGAAATGCAGCGGAGAATCCGACTCTAGAAGATACGGGCTATCAACCAAGCTAATCGTCTTTTTAATTAGACGCACATTTCAGAAAGCGATTTATAATTTCTTAAACTAATTGACAATTTCTCAATCGAATTGATAGATGAAAAGCCGACAACTAATCGGCTTTTTCTGTTTTTAGCGGATATGACGCTTTGGCTGAATCCATTGTACGGCGCGTATTGGTTCTAAAACTTGCCCCAACAGGCGAGAAACGTCGCTTAAGGTGCCAATGTGGTTTGATGGGTTTTAGCGGGTAAGTACGCTTACGAGCAACAATAAAGTATTGGCTTCCGGCGAAGGATGCACAACCACCTAAGCTGTTCTCCAACCACGTCCACATCGCTTGATACTTACTCATCGGAAACAGCGCGTAGGTGTCACAATGAATTACTTCATAGTTAAGTACACCTAACCAGTCTTTAATTCGACTTGGCGTGTACATACGCCCACTCCAAGGCAAGCTGTTCTTTCGCCAAGGCATCAAACTGGCAAGCCCAGTGACACTGATTGGGTTGAAGCCCGTGATAATGATATAGCCATCGTCCATCATCACTCGATCGACTTCTCTCAATAAGCGATGCGGGTCATTGCTATAATCTAGCTGATGACTCAGTACTACAACATCAAAGCTTTTCTCCAAAAAGGGTAAATTATAGCCATCCGCTATCACATTATGTAATGGGTTCTGGATATCTAGGTTTACTTGATGTTGAATGTTGCATGTGCAGCTAGAAATCTCACTACTGAGGCCACCGAGCTTGAGCATATGGTAACCAAATAGCTTTGGGCACCACTCATCGAGTCGAGTTTGAATAGATTCTCTCAACCAGTCCCCATTGTGCAATTGCGCCCAAGTGTAAGGACGTTCAAACTTCTTTCTGCTACGTGCTGGCTTCATCAATAATCTGTCTCACTTATTCTGTCGCACTAATAGTGACTGGAGAACCAATAATGTTACATATCAAAAGCATACCTGCATTTAACGACAATTACATCTGGCTGATTCAAAATAGCGATCGCCGTTGTGCTGTCGTCGACCCTGGTGATGCGGCTCCAGTATTAGAGTACTTGGCACACCATGAGCTAACTTTAGATGCAATCTTGATTACACACCACCACCACGATCACATTGGTGGTGTTCCAGAACTCGTTAGACAATTTCCCGGCGTGGATGTTGTCGGTCCAAGGAATGAACCTATCCCTACCTTAACTCATCCGGTCGATGATGGTGATCAATTAGAACTGTTTGGCGAAGTATTCCTCGTCCTAGGGCTCAGTGGCCATACTGCGGGTCATATTGGTTATGTGGGCGATGCCAAACTGTTTTGTGGTGATGTGTTGTTCTCTGCGGGCTGTGGCCGAATCATGGAAGGCACACCACAACAGATGTTCGATGCACTGAATAAGATCACGGCTCTGCCTCAAGAAACCGAAGTTTATTGTGCACATGAGTACACTGCAGCCAATATCGCTTTCGCATTAGCCGTAGAGCCTGACAACCAACATTTGCAGCAATATCGCGACCAAGTGAACCGACTTCGCGCTCAAAATAAGTCGACCATCCCCACAAATTTGAGACAAGAGAAGTTTGTGAACCCCTTCCTGCGCTATACCGAGCCAAGTGTAGTGAAATCAGTGTCTAATCGCACCGAGCAGACCGATCCTTTATCGGTATTCACCGCTTTACGTGCGTGGAAGAACGAATTTTAACAAATACAGACTTGTCACTCATAGGGGGTGGCAAGTATTATCATCGGCCGTTAATTAAAAAGGCTGTAACATGCGAGTTAAGTACAGCTGGGCTTTGGTATTACTACTTTCTGGTTGCCAATTAACTCAGTCAGAGAATCCAGACCAAGCTTCCGAGCAAACCAACACATCTCCTACTAAAGAAGTTTCTCAAGCGAACGTTTCATCAGAAGCGACCAAAGAAGAACCAAAAGTTGAAGCTCCAGTCGTTACTCCACAAACACAAGAAGATGTTTGGAAACGCATTGCGATGCAACTTGAAATGGAAGTGCCAGACCAAAAGAAAGTCGACTACTACCGAACCTGGTATCTCAAGCACCCGAGTCATCTAAAAACAGTATCAAAGCGTGCTGAACCTTTCTTGTATCTGATCACGACTAAGATTGAAGAAAAAGGCTTACCACTAGAATTGGCACTACTACCCGTTGTAGAAAGCTCTTTCGATGCGTTTGCCTACTCTCATGGCAGTGCTGCTGGTCTATGGCAATTCATTTCAGGCACTGGCAAAGACTACGGGCTTGAACAGAACTTTTGGTATGACGGCCGCCGCGATGTTGCCGCCTCTACCGACGCCGCATTGGACTTCCTCTCAGATCTTAACCGACGTTTCGATGGCGACTGGAATCATGCGATTGCTGCCTATAACAGTGGTGGTGGTCGAGTAAACAGCGCAATCCGCAAGAACAAGAAGCTTGGCAAGCCAATCGACTTTTTCTCTTTGGACTTACCAAAAGAGACCAGCAGCTATGTACCTAAACTGCTTGCTCTAGCAGATGTCATTGCCAACCAAGAAAAGTATGGCATCGATATTCCGGCGATCCCGAATAAGCCAGTGCTGACTCTGGTTAACCCTGAAGAACAGCTTGATTTAGCCATTGCTGCGAACTACGCAGGCATTCCTGTCAAAGAACTTCAAGGTTACAACCCGGCTTACAACCAATGGGCAACGGCACCAGAGAAACACCAACAACTATTACTTCCTTTAGATTCAGTTGAGAAATTCAACAAAGAAGTCGCTGCCAATAAAGGCAAAGGCATGAAGTTGGTGCGTTACAAGGTTCAATCTGGTGACAGCATTAGCGTACTGGCAAGCAAATATAACACCACCAGCAAAGTGATCCGCTCTGCAAACGGTTTGAGCAACAACAATATTCGTATTGGCCAGCACTTACTTATCCCAACATCCACCAAAGACGACAAGACATACGCCCTAAGCGCCTCAAACCGCCTAGCAAGCACACAGTCGAAGAGTCGTGGTCAATATAAGCTCAGCCATACTGTAAGAAGTGGTGACAGCCTATGGACGATTGCACGCGCAAATAAGGTCTCTCATCAATCACTGGCTAAGTGGAATGGCATGGGACCACGCGACACGCTTAGAGTTGGTCAAGAACTGGTCATTTGGAAGAACGGCTCAGACGGCGCCATCATCCGTACGATCTTTTATAACGTAAGATCAGGTGACACAGTCAGCGGTATTGCATCAAAGTTCAAAGTAAAAAGTACAGATGTTGTAAAATGGAACACTTTGCAGAACAAAAAATACCTACAGCCAGGACAAAAACTGAAGCTGTATGTTGATGTAACTAAGGTAAGTGTATGAACCCGTCAAGTAACCCACTCGTCATGCTGTTGGATATATTCCGTTCGCCAACAGCTTGTTTCTTAGCGCTTTATCAACGAAGTGCTTGGGGATGGCAACCCTACGTCGTATTAATGCTCAGCCCATTTTTGTTTTGGGGTGCTTATTTTTCGAATGTAGATTTTGCATGGTTAAGTGCAGAGCTCTCGCAGCAACTGGCTCAAACGAACCCTGACCAATTGGCGTTACTTGACAGCAATACCTTACTCGCAAGTGAAATCATCAGCGACGTATTTGGCCGAACATTAACCATCGTTCTATTGGCATTCTGGTTTAACCTAGCAACCAAGCCAAGCCAACATCAGCACAGCTTTTGGCGATGGTTTGCAGCGGCATCGGTTGTTATATTCCCAGCTGTTTTAGGTGATGTAGCAAGCTACGCAAGCCTGATACTCAAGCATGGACATGTGATGAACTACGCTGCCGACTTGAACAGCTTAAATGGCTTGATCAAGTTACCGCTAACTAATGATTGGTCACAGTTTGCTAGCTCATTACCACTGCTTCTGCCATGGTACATCGTGCTAGGTTATGCTGCGGTATTAACGTGGACTGAGTTTGAACGCGGGCAAGCGCTTGTGATTTCAGGCTTACCATGGGTTGGCTACTACCTAATCTGGGCGCTCTACATTTTAATCTTTTAAGTAGAAGAGATAAGGCTAGCGAAGACTCTCTAGCCTATTGTTCCGTTAGATTTCCCAAGGTAACCACCGTGCGAATGGTTAAGTTCCAATGACTAATAGCTAATCACTATTTAGCCTTAAAGGTCACTCGCATAGGGTTATGATCAGAAGCGTCCGTAATGGGCGCTTTTGCTTTTTCTACCTCTAGCCCTCGATAGAACACATGGTCGAGCACCAGTCCTGTAATGAACTGAGTTCTGTTATCTGGCTCAAAGGCAACTTCCGTCAAACCAACCTTCTCCAACGCATCTTTCAATACAGCAAAGCGAGCTTCACTCCAGCTATTAAAGTCCCCAGCAAAAATAACCGGCCCACGATACTTTTGCAGATTGTCAGTTAAGCTCTTGAGCTGAGCCTCGTAATCTTCCGTACCAAAGGTAAAGTTCACAGCGTGGATATTAATCACAGCCAGCTCTTCGCCATTGTTTAGTTGGTAACGCGACCAAAGCGCCGATTTAGGCAGTTGAAGCCAAGGTTCTTCATGAGTATAAGCACACGCTTCAATCGGTAAATGGGTTGCTAGGTTGAGTACCCCAGCACTTTGCTCAAAGGCCTCAAACGCATTAACACGTGTGCTTCCCCACTGTCCGCTCATTACCCATTGGCGAAGTCCTTCTGTCATACTAGCTTCTTGCAGCAAGACTAAATCGCTACCTGCCGACAGCTTATTTAACTCACTCTGCCAATTATTTCGGTTTTGCTTGTAGATATTCCACACCGTAATGTCTAAGCCATCAGACACATCAATCGCTTTCGGTGCAGAGTTTTGGTAGCAACTGTAGATGTCGTTACTGGTACTTTGAGAGAAAATGATCAGGTTGGGTTTATTCGGGATCACGAAGATAAAATGAAAACTAACGACAGCAAGCGTTATCAATAACGTGATAACAATGATGGTTTTCTTAAACATACAGCACCCTACCAGAGATGAAAAAGGAGCGATAAACGCTCCTTTTAGGGTAATAGTTTTTTTATACGGCGTCTTCGTCTTCTTCGCCAGTACGAATACGTACCACACGTTCAACTTCAGTAATGAAGATCTTACCGTCACCAATTTTACCTGTTTGAGCCGTCTCAATGATGGTATCAACACATTGGTCAGCCACTTCGTCGGTCACAACGATTTCTAGTTTCACTTTAGGTAAAAAGTCGACCATGTACTCTGCGCCGCGGTATAGCTCAGTATGACCTTTTTGACGTCCAAAGCCTTTAACTTCAGATACTGTCATACCCGTAATACCCACTTCTGCAAGTGCTTCACGTACATCATCAAGTTTGAATGGCTTGATAATGGCTTCAATCTTTTTCATGTTCATCCCTTAAACTGTGCGAATGGCTCATTATCGGTTAGCTATAGTAAACATTCAATGAAAAAAGCCAGAGCTTTAAAGCTCTGGCTCGAAATTTATCATCTTGTTTAATCAGCGCTTTGAGAAGGTTTTACTTAAGGCTTGCGTAGTAAGCGGCTAGATTCGCGATGTCTTCATCACTCAGCATTGAAGCTTGAGCCTGCATTACAGCGGCCAAACCGCCGGTGCGCTGGCCATTCTTATAGGCCTTAATTGATGAAGCGATGTATTGCTCGTTTTGACCTTTAAGGTTTGGATAGCCAGGGATCACTGCGATACCGTCTGCACCATGACATGCCGCACAGATTGCTGCTTTAGCTTGACCCGCAGCAACATCAGCCGCCAGAGCGTTACCACTCAATAGTCCAAATCCAAGAACTAATCCTAGTGTAATTTTCTTCATTGCATATTCCATTAATTATTTTTATTAAAGTGACGGTGAATTGTGACATAAACTTTTTCTACTTGCTCCAAAGCGCTTCACAATCTTGACCTTCGTAGTTTTTATCTACGAATAAGCCTAAAACAGCGATCACTCGATCGCCATCCATTAATATCGGCGTTCTGCGTCTTAACCAACTGGGTACTTGGTACTCTTGAAACAACTTCTTAAGCTTCCTGCTATGACCGCGCCCAACAGGGTGTGCTGACAATCCCTCAGGGTTAAATATCACTCGCAGTGTTCCTCTCGTTGTGTTGAGACTAAAATGTTGCGCATCACAGTGGTTAGATACACCATCACTCGCCGCTGAAGTTAAGTGTAGTTCCCCTAAACCGTCAGGCAAAACTAAGCTCTCTTCCATCGAGATATCACTTTGCCAGTTCGACAAGTCTTTGGTCTCTTTGACGACATAGAGCTGATGATTAAAACGTCTAACCTCAACCTCATTCAACACCAGCTTAGGGTTGGCGTCTGCCTGAGCACATGCCACCTCATCCCATATAAGTTTGAGCTGCTTTTGGCTCGGCATCGGTTGATTACAGCGGCTCAGCCACATTCTTAATAAGCGTGCACGCAGTAAATCAGAGTGCTGAGATAATACCTCAATACTTAAGCTGTGCTTCTCAGTCAAAGCTTGTTGTAAGTGAGATTCTAACAACTCATCCAACAGTAACTCTTGCTCTGCACATAGCTGAGCACTACGACTGACCGATTCTCGAAAACTAGGCCAACGCTCGGTCAGTGTCGGAGTGACTTGATGACGAATAAAATTACGGTCAAAGCGAACGTCTTGATTACTCTCATCTTCTATCCAAGTTAAAGCCATATCGCGCGCCGCCCCTTCAATATCCGTTCTCGTCACCGACAGCAGTGGGCGAACGATATGAGCACCTGAAAATGGCATCACTTTCGCCATTGAAGAGAGCCCTTTCGGACCACTGCCACGCTTAAGAGCTAACAAGAAGGTCTCGACTTGGTCATCGATGTGCTGGCCTGTCACTAACACATCACCTTGTCTAATATGCTTTTTAAGGGCTTGGTATCGCGCGTCTCGAGCCAGCTTTTCAACGCTTTCTCCACGGCTAATATCTAGCGAGACTCGTTCAATGAACAAGGATACCGACACAGCATCACACCATGTTTTGCACTGCTCTGCCCAATAATCAGCATTGTTGCTTAAGCCGTGGTGAACATGTACCGCACAGCAATCGATGTGATGGGACTTAGCGAATTGGGCAGCCAACTCCAACAACACTCGTGAATCAACACCACCACTGAAAGCGACGATCAACCGACAAGGCTTAAGCGCGCTTTGATCAAGTACAGATGTGAAGGTATCAATTAAGTGTGTCATGAGGCTAATAAACCAAGAGATCGTGTGTTAAGGGATAATGTTTTAATAATAAAAAAGGGGTGGCACTGAGTCCAACCCTTTCATCATTTGTTCGTATAGCTAGCCTTATCGCTAAGGCAAGTTATCAGCAGTAGCCGTAGCTCATTAGACGCTGGTAACGACGCTCAAGCAGCGTTTCGTTATCAAACTGCTCTAGCTCTTCTAGCTGTTTAACTAACATGTCTTTCATGTTTTGAGCGGTTTGTGCAGGGTCGCGGTGCGCGCCACCTAGAGGCTCAGGAATGATTTCGTCGATAAGCTCAAGCTCTTTAAGACGAGGAGCAATCAGGCCCATCGCTTCAGCTGCTTGTGGTGCTTTATCTGAATCGCGCCATAAGATTGAAGCACAACCTTCTGGAGAGATTACTGAGTACGTAGAGTACTGAAGCATGTTCACGTAGTCACCAACACCAATCGCTAGTGCGCCACCAGAACCGCCTTCACCCACAACGTTACAGATAACAGGAACTGAAAGGCCAGCCATCACTTTTAGGTTTTTAGCGATAGCTTCAGATTGACCACGCTCTTCAGCACCAACACCTGGGTATGCGCCCGCTGTGTCGATGAAAGTAATAATAGGCATGTTGAAACGCTCAGCAGTTTCCATTAGACGTAGCGCCTTACGGTAACCTTCTGGCTTTGGCATACCAAAGTTACGGATCACTTTCTCTTTAGTCTCACGACCTTTCTGGTGACCAATAACCATAACAGGACGGCCATTTAGACGAGCCATACCACCCACAATAGCTTTGTCGTCAGCGTAAGCGCGATCGCCCGCCATCTCTTCAAACTCTGTGAATGCATGCTCCAGGTAATCTTTGGTGTAAGGACGTTGAGGGTGACGAGCAAGTTGAGCTACCTGCCATGCACCTAAGTCACTAAAGATTTTCTGTTTAAGCTCTAAGCTTTTTTTCTCTAGTTGTTCGATTTCTTTGTCTAGATCTACCGCTGTGTCACCACCGTGACGCGAAACGTCACGTAGCGCTTCGATTTTTGCTTCAAGTTCAGCGATAGGCTTTTCAAATTCTAGAAAGTTCAGGCTCATCTATGAATCCTTGTTGATTCAGCTCCGCATTCGCGAAGCTAAATTTTAGTTAAATTCGAGTTCTACTTGGCTATTTCCAAGCAGCTGTTTTAATTCGTCTAGTAATGTATCACTTGGCGTCACGCGCCATTCTGTGCCCAATGTTAACCGCGCTCTAGCGTCGGCACGCTGGTAGTATACATTGACTGGGACCGTTCCGGCTCTATAAGGTTCTAAGATTTGACTAAAGCGTTCAAAAAATTGACCGTTAATTTGGGATTGGTCGATAGATATCGACACCCCACGAGCATATTTCTCACGGGCGCTTCCTAAGTCCATGACCTCGCGCGCGGACATTTTAAGCCCGCCATTGAAATCATCAAAGCTGACCTGTCCGGAAACGACCACAATTTTGTCTTTTTCGAGCAATTCTGCGTAGCGATCGAGCGCATCCGAGAACAACATCACTTCCATTCGGCCCGAACGGTCATCAAGTGTCATCAAACCAATTCGCGTGCCGCGCTTCGTCGTCATCACTCTCGCAGCAATCACCAAGCCTGCAATTGTTAGTGATTGGTCACGACGCGTTGGCGTGGCATCTTTCAAACGACAGCTAGTGTATTTCGCTAACTCTTTGATGTAAGCGTTAACCGGGTGACCCGTTAAATACAAACCAAGCGTTTCACGTTCACCCTCAAGCCAAATCTTCTCAGGCCATTTAGGCACTTGGGTATACTTGTGTTCAACCTCTTCCGGAGCGTCGGTCAACACGCCAAACATATCAGATTGACCAAAAGACTCGGCATGGTGATGTTGACTCGCTGCCTTCACCGCATCTTTCAAAGATGCCATCATCGCCGCTCGGTGAGGACCTAATCTATCTAAGGCTCCGGATAGAATCAACTTTTCGATAACACGTTTATTAACCTTCTTCAGATCAAGACGTGCACAGAAGTCGAATAAGTCTTTAAAGTAACCACCTTTATTTCGCGCTTCAATAATCGCTTCAATAGGGCCTTCACCGACCCCTTTGATCGCACCGATGCCATAAACAATCGCGCCATCTTCATCCACGTTAAAGCGGTACAGACCCGAGTTGATATCTGGTGGTAAAAGCTTGAGCTTCATACGGAAACATTCATCAACAAGGCCAATAACCTTCTCGGTGTTATCCATATCTGCCGTCATTACCGCAGCCATAAATTCCGCTGGGTAGTGCGTTTTCAGCCATAGCGTTTGATAAGAAACCAGTGCATATGCTGCGGAGTGAGATTTGTTAAAGCCGTAGCCCGCAAATTTCTCTACCAAGTCAAAGATCTTCATGGCCAGCTCGCCATCAACACCATTGGCTTCAGCACCCTCTTTAAAGGTACCACGCTGCTTTGCCATCTCTTCTGGCTTTTTCTTACCCATCGCACGACGCAACATATCCGCTCCACCAAGCGTATAGCCAGCAAGGATCTGTGCGATTTGCATTACCTGCTCTTGATACAGGATGATGCCGTACGTAGGTTCTAGCGTCTCTTTCAGCGATTCGTGTTGCCACGTTTCATCAGGGTAAGAAACCGCTTCACGGCCGTGTTTACGGTCGATAAAGTTATCTACCATGCCTGATTGCAGAGGACCCGGACGGAACAGGGCTACCAATGCGATAATATCTTCAAAACAGTCGGGCTGTAGACGTTTGATAAGGTCTTTCATACCACGCGATTCCAGCTGGAATACCGCGGTGGTTTCAGAATTTTGTAATAGGTTAAATGACGCTTGGTCATCAAGAGGAATCGACTCGATACGAACCGGTTCTTTCCCCTCTTTCTTCAAACGTGGATTCACTAGGCCTAACGCCCAGTCGATGATGGTCAGGGTACGCAGCCCCAAGAAGTCGAACTTAACCAAGCCAGCCGTTTCAACGTCATTCTTATCGAACTGCGTTACTGGGAAGTTACCTTCTGCGTCGGCATAGATTGGCGCAAAATCGGTGATCGTGGTGGGTGAGATAACAACACCACCTGCGTGCTTACCGGCATTTCGCGTACAACCTTCAAGGATGCGACACTTATCAATCAGCTCACGAACTTCTTCATCGCCATCGTAAAGCTCTGGCAATGCAGGTTCAGCAAGGAATGCTTTCTCTAGCGTCATACCCGGGTCTGGCGGTACAAGCTTTGAAATTCGATCGACGAAACCAAACGGGTGGCCCAATACACGGCCTACATCGCGGATTACCGCTTTTGCCGCCATGGTACCAAAGGTGATGATCTGAGAAACGGCATCACGACCGTACATTTCAGCCACGTGATCAATAACTTGGTCACGCTTATCCATACAGAAGTCGATATCGAAATCGGGCATGGATACACGTTCTGGGTTCAAGAAACGTTCGAAAAGTAGATCGTATTCAAGTGGATCGAGATCGGTGATATCCAAGGCGTAAGCGACTAGAGAGCCGGCACCAGAACCACGGCCAGGACCTACTGGCACATCGTTGTCTTTTGACCACTGGATGAACTCCATTACGATCAAGAAGTAACCTGGGAAACCCATGTTGTTAACAACTTCGAGCTCAATCTTGAGTCGCTCATCGTATTCCGGTCTGCGCTCAGCACGCACTTTTTCATCTGGGAATAGGAACGCTAGACGTCGCTCAAGGCCTTCTTCAGATTTCTTGATCAAGAAGTCTTCAATCGCCAAACCTTCCGTTGGGAAGTTAGGCAGGAAGTACTCGCCCAGACGAACCGTTACATTACAACGCTTAGCAATCTCAACACTGTTCTCAAGTGCTTCAGGAATGTCTGAGAACAGCTCACACATCTCTTCTTCACTACGTAGATATTGCTGCGCGCTGTAGTTCTTAGGGCGACGAGGATCGACCATAGTGAAACCATCATGGATCGCCACGCGGATTTCGTGAGCATCAAACAGGTCTTCAGTTAGAAAAACCACTTCGTTGGTTGCGACAACAGGCAGGTCTTCCTGTTCAGCAAGCTCTAACGCAAAGTGTAAGTATGACTCTTCATCTGGTCGTCCGGTACGAATCAGTTCCAAGTAAAAACGATCGGCGAAGTACGTTTTGTAAAACTCGACGCTGCTTGCAACCAAGTCACGGTTACCTTTCAGCAACGCCTTACCAATCTCACCCTCTTTTGCTCCCGATAGAAGAATCAGGCCTTCGGCATGTTCAATCAGCCACTCTTTATCAATAACAGGCTGATGTTGAACATGACCACGAAGGTAAGCTTTTGAAATCAATAATGTTAGGTTGTTATAACCTTTATTATTCGTTGCAATAACAGTGAGCTTGGTTAATTCATCGCCAAAATCCGGAGACTGCATCAAGAAGTCAGCACCAATAATTGGCTTAACCCCACACCCATGGGCAGTACCGTAAAATTTCACCAAGCCACATAGGTTAGTAAAGTCGGTCAATGCTAGAGCAGGCATACCCATTTCAGCGACTTTTTTAACTAATGGTGGCACCTTAGATAGGCCATCCACCATCGAAAAATCACTGTGTACGCGTAGGTGAACAAATTTTGGATCTGACATTATTTTTCCTGAGTTCTAGGTTTAGGCCTAGGATTACAACTGTGTGTATTCTATTTTTTTCTAATACAAGTTAGCAACTTTATTAGATGCCAAGCTCTAGTTAACGTAAAGCTCTAATCTATACCAAGAATACGTTTTACTGGCTTAAAGCTCTTGCGGTAATGCTCGGTTACACCATGTTTTTCAATCGCTTCGAAATGCGCTTTGGTCGGGTAACCTTTATGCTTAGCAAAACCAAACTCTGGATGAAGTTTATCAAGATCTTCCATCTCTTGGTCACGAACGACTTTTGCGATAATAGACGCCGCACTGATTTCAGCCACTCGCAAGTCCCCCTTCACAATCGCAAGACCATCCATCGGCAGTTCTGGGACTCGGTTTCCATCTATCAACGCCATATCAGGTTGAACGCTCAACCCCGCGATAGCTCGCTGCATAGCAACCATCGTCGCTTGCAGAATATTCAACTCATCAATTTCTTGTGGAGAACAACGACCGACAGACCACGCCAAAGCTTTCTCTTTGATTTCAGGAAGTAACGCAAGACGCTTTTTCTCAGACAATTTCTTTGAGTCGTTCAAGCCTTCGATTGGGTTGTTTGGATCAAGGATAACCGCAGCGGTCACCACGTCGCCAACCAAAGGGCCACGCCCTACTTCATCCACGCCAGCAAACAGCTGGTAACCTTGCGGGTATTCAAATGGAGGAAGCTCTTTTTTTTCTTTTACTGCCATAACTAATCTCTTAATGTTCTGTAAATAAGCGCTTTATGCTTCAACAAAAGGTCGGTCAATCAATTTCAATACTGCGTTAGCGGCTTGTTTGTCTGCGTCTTTGCGGATCCAGTGATGCATCTCGGTAAAGCGTTTGATCAAGGCACTGTTATCGGCTGATAGCATTTTATCGACAGACGGGAACAAAAAGTCTGGGTGGCACTCTTCAAGAATATGCTCTTTCACGATCTCTTCACCAGCCAAAATATTCGGCAGTGACACAAACTCAGTGATCGCCAACTTCTTAACAATGTAACCCGTCAGCTTATTTACTTTGTAACCAACCACCATAGGGCGTTTAAGCAACATACATTCAAGAGCCACGGTACCTGAAGCCAAGAGCACAGAATCAGCGGCGGTAATCACGTTGGTTGCCGTATCTTCGACTAACGTGAATTCAAGCTCAGGTGCGGTCGATTGCCAGATTTCAGTAAACTGCTTTTTACGCTGCTCGTTAACGAGCGCAACAACAAAATTGATATCCGGATACTTCTGCTTGATACGTTGGCAAGTTTCGATAAATGGCTGAGCAATCAAACCCATCTCACCACCACGACTACCCGGTAATACGGCTAACCACTGCTTGTCTTGATCAAGACCTAACAGCTCTCGAGCATCTTGTTTACTAGGCTCTAAAGGAATCGCGTCTGCCAACGTGTGACCAACAAACTCACAGGCAACGTTATATTTATCGTAGAACGCTTTTTCGAACGGCAAGAAAGCCAAGACTAAGTCGGTTGCTTTGTCGATTTTAAAGATACGCTTTGGACGCCAAGCCCACACTGAAGGGCTCACGTAATGCACCGTTTTGATACCAGCGTTCTTAAGGTCTAACTCAAGCCTTAGGTTGAAATCGGGCGCGTCGATACCGACAAAGACATCGGGTGGATTTTGAGTGAAATACTTAACCAGCTCTGCTTTTACTTTTAACAAGCGAGGTAAACGGCCAAGCACTTCAACTAAGCCCATAACGGCCAGCTCTTCCATCTCGAAAAGAGACTCACAACCTAGGGCTTTCATTTTCGGCCCGCCAATGCCAACGAACTCTGCATTCGGGTATTGTGATTTGATCGCTTTGATAAAGCCTTCACCAAGCGTATCGCCAGACAGTTCGCCGACAACAATGCCTACGCGCAATGGTTCATTCGAAACGAAGTCCGAGCTATTGGTTGCTGCTTCTTGCTGTGCCATAGTTTTTCAATTCCCTTGTTGCCTAAAACAAAAAAGACCGCCTAACGAGTAGCGATCTTTTTGTTATACCATTCTGATGAAGTAGTTATTGCCATACTCACATTGATTGGTACATAACCATATCGAGTATTAACGAATAATACCGCGCTCAGAGTTCTCTAGCATTTCAAGCATAGGCGCTACCGAAGTAAACTCTTTTGCCATTTCAACTAAAGCCGCTTTCGCTTCTTCAAGTGTTTTACCTGAACGGTATAGCTCTTTGTACGCCTTCTGTAGTGCACGAATTTCAGGTTTTTCAAATCCGTTACGCTTCAAACCTACTAGATTAAGACCGAATGGAGCCGCGTGGTTACCCTGTGCAAGCACGTACGGCAGTACATCTTGAACAACTGCAGAACAACCACCAATGTATGCGTAAGCACCAATTGAGCAGAATGGGTGAATCGCAGAAAGTGCCATAACACCAGCGTAGTCGCCAACCGTTACATGACCGCCAAGAATAGCGTTGTTACCAATGTGAGTGTGGTTACCAACAATAACATCGTGCGCTACGTGAGCATTAACACAAAGTAAGTTGTCATCACCAATCACTGTGGTTGCTTTGTCTTGAACCGTACCACGATGGATTTGAACCGCTTCACGAATTACGTTGCGATCACCGATTACAACTGTTGTGTCTTCGCCGCCGTATTTCTTATCTTGGTTTTCTTCACCGATAACAGCGTGTGGGAAGATACGATTTTCTTTACCAATGGTTGTGTGACCTTTGATCACAACGTGCGACATCACTTCAGTGTCGTCACCAATTGTCACATTACCAGCAATGTAAGTGAAAGGCCCAACCGTCACGTTAGCACCGATAGTTACATCACCTTCGATTACTGCTGCCGGGTGAATTTTCGCTGTTTCATGAATCATATTAAAACTCTCTACGAGCACATTTAAGTTCAGCTGAACATACAACTACGCCGTCAACCTTAGCAACACCATTAAACGATGCGATGCCACGACGTTCTTTTAAGAATTCAACTTCGATAACCAGTTGGTCACCTGGTACTACTGGCTTACGGAATTTAGCTTTATCTACGCTAGCAAAGTAGTACAACTCGTTGCCAGAAGGCGCACCGAAAGATTTGAATGCTAGAAGGCCTGTTGCTTGTGCCATTGCTTCTAAGATCAACACGCCTGGGAATACAGGAAGCTGAGGGAAGTGGCCTGTGAACTGAGGTTCGTTAACAGAAACATTCTTAATTGCGGTCAGTGTTTTTTCTTTTTCAAAGCTAGTCACACGATCAACCATTAAGAATGGGTAGCGATGAGGTAGTAGTTCCTGAATTTCAGTAATGTTCATCGTTGTCTGTTCAGTAGTCAAAGTCGTATTCCTATGTATATTCTTTATTTAATTAGAAGGATTATAAACGAAAAAGACTCGCTGTACGCGAGCCTTTTATTAGAAATGCTGGAATTATGATTCCGCGCTCTTCTCAATAAGTTTTTCAACGGTTTTCAAACGCTTGTTCATTTCATCAATACGATGAACTCGCGTCGCTGTTTTACGCCAGTCTTTATTTGGCTGTAAAGGAATACCCGAAGAGTACATGCCTTTCTCAGTGATGCTGCGCATTACCATCCCCATACCGGTGATTGTAACGCCGTCAACGATTTCAATGTGACCATTAATCACACAACCACCACCAATAATACAGTACTTACCTATCGTCGTGCTGCCTGCAATGATAGTACCACCAGCAAGAGCTGAACCATATCCGATGTGAACATTGTGAGCAATCTGGAGTTGGTTATCTAGGATAACGTTGTCTTCGATGATTGTGTCATCTAATGCGCCGCGGTCGATGGTAGTACACGCGCCAATTTCTACGCGGTTACCAATGCGAACAGAGCCGACTTGCGGGATCTTAACCCATTCGCCTTTCTCGTTCGCATAACCAAAGCCATCAGAGCCAATAACAGTACTTGATTGGATCAGACATGCTTCACCAATCACAACTTCATGGTAAACACTTACGTTAGCCCACAGCTTAGTGCCTGCGCCAATTTTTGCATTTTTACCAATAAAGCAACCAGCACCGATGATCACATCATCACTAAGTACTACACCAGACTCAATCACAGCGTTCGCACCAATAGACACATTTTGTCCAATAGTTGCATCGCTAGAGATTGAAGCAGAATCAGCAATAGCCGCTGCGGGAGCAGGAGTAGTATCAAGCGCTTGAGCAACCTTAGCAAAAGCAACGTAAGGGTCACTAACCACAATAACGTTGGTCTTACACAATTCGCGCTCACTCTCTTTAACCATAATAGCGGACGCTTTACAGTCACCTAGGTGCTTGCTGTACTTCACGTTAGAAAGGAACGTAATGTTACCTTCTTGCGCTTTATCCATAGGAGCGACTGCTGAGACGGTAATCGTACCGTCTCCGTGTAGCTCTCCCCCAGTAATCGTTGCCAATTCGGCTAAAGTCAGGTTCTTCATAAAACTTATTTCAGTGATTTAATTACTTGCTCAGAGATGTTGTATTCAGGCTTACCGTATTGTAGAGCTTGAATATCAACGATCATGTCGTAGCCTTCTTTCTCTGCAACTTTAGTTACAGCATCTTGAATCACTTTGAACAGCTTCTGCTTCTCTTGTGCTTCACGACGTTGACTTGCTTTTTCTAATGCTTGAGCTTTGATTTTGTACTTGCTGTCTAGTTGGCCAACTTCGATACGAAGCTTCTCAACTTCTTCAGGACCTAGTAGCTCGCCATCACGCTTAAGCTTTTCAATCTTGGTTTTCGCTTCAGCTTGAATGCTCTGTAGCTCAGCCGCTTTATCTTTGAACTCTTCCTGCATTTTTTGAAGAACAACTTCACGCTGAGGTAGAGCCTGGAATACTTGTGCAGTGTTTACATAACCCACTTTTTGCGCAGCTTCAGCAGCTGTTGCAAAGAAAGAAGAGCTAAGAACTACAAGGCCTAAACCTGCTGCTTTAATCATATTTTTCAAAATATTGTCCTTTAAATATTAGAAAGTTCTACCAATGGTAAATGTGAAGAACTCTTCATCATCACCTTCGTAAACTTTAATTGGTTTCGCTAGAGAGAAAACCAGTGGGCCCATTGGTGACATCCATTGAAGAGCGGCACCATAAGATGAACGGTAATTTGTTGGGTCAGAGTAATCGTAGTAGTACTGGCTGCCACTATTTGGTGCGCCGCGGTCTACGAACTCTGTGTCCCATACACTTGCCATGTCGAAGAAAACACTGGTTCGAATCTGGCTGCGCGCTTCATCAGAAGCAAACGGCGTTGGTACAATTAACTCTAAGCTTGCTAAGGCAACCGCGTTACCACCCACTGAATCATCAGTAGCGGTATCATAGGTTGGGTTGTTACCTGTGCTGCTTCCGTAAACGGCTTTCGGGCCAGCTGAGTTAGAACCAAAGCCACGTAGGGTTGTAAAACCACCTGCGTAGTAGTTCTCGTAGAATGGGAACAAGTTATCGTTACCATCTGTTTGACCATAACCATTACCATAGCCTAATCGGCCGCGCATCAATAGTGTGAACTCATGCTTTTTGGTCAGCGGGATGTAATGTTTTACATCGTACTGCATTTTGAAGTACTGAGCATCAGAGCCTGGTACCGTCATTTTAGCGAAAGCACGTTGGTGGTTACCCTCAGTTGGGAAGAAACCACGGTTCAAATTGTTACGCGTCCATGAAATATTGATATCGAAGTCATCGGTTAAGATGTGCTCGTCACCGTATTGGTCGATACTTCTCGCGAACTGTTCAACTTGGATATAAGTCGGTACGTTACCGATCTTGTTGTGCGTATAGCCCACACCAAACTCGATACGGTTCAGCTCATCCATAGGGAAACCCCATGTTAGGCTGGTACCGTAACTTTGGTTGGTATAGTCGACGATGCCCGCTTCAGAGGCTTCAAATTCGTTGTAGAAGATCTTACCGCCTAAGCTCACACCATCAAGGTTCCAGTATGGGTCACGGTAGTCTAAGCTCACGTTCTTTTGGTAATCATTCATCATGGCACTTACGCCAACACGGTTACCTGAACCTGCAAAGTTATCTTGTTGCAAACCAACTTGGAAACTAACACCTGATTCAGTACCGTAGCCAACACCAAAGTTGATACTGCCTGAGTTCGCTTCCTTAACGTTGTAAACCAAATCAACTTGGTCTTCACTGCCAGGAACACGCACTGTTTGTACATCAACCGTTTCAAAGAAACCTAAACGGTTAAGACGGCTCTTACCGGTATCAATGGACTTAGAGTTAAGCCAGCTGCCTTCCATTTGACGCATTTCACGACGCAGTACTTCGTCTTTCGTTGAGTTGTTACCCGTGAATCGAATATCACGAACATAGATACGGCTGCCCGCTTCTACATTGATAACCAACGACACTTCTTTGGTCTCATCGTCAAATTCAGGAATCGTGCGAACTTGTGGGTACGCGTAGCCAGATTCACCAAGAATTCGTTTTACGTTCTCTTCCAAAGACGTTACCGAAGAACCGTTGTACGTATCGCCGTCTTCGAATGGCACTAACGCTTCGAAGTCAGCCTCACGACCGATTAATTCACCACGGAAAGAGACATCTTTAACGGTGTAGGCTTCGCCTTCATCGAGGCCAAGCGTGATGTAAACACCTTTTTTGTCTGGAGAGATCGCCACCTGCGTAGAGTCAACCTTAAACTTAAGGTAACCACGGTCAAGGTAGTAAGATTTCAGCGCTTCGATATCACCGGCTAATACTTGCTTTTGGTATTTTTCATCCGCAAGGAAATTCCACCATGCAACATCAACATTCAGATTGAAACGACTAAGCAGTTCAGAGTCAGAGAAGACTTCATTACCGATAAAGTTGATTTGCTGAATCTTAGCGGATACGCCCTCAGTAAACACAAACTTAAGGTCAGAACGGTTACGTGGCAGAGGTGTCACAACCGCTTTTACTGTCGCGTTGTACTTACCAACACTGTAGTAAAAATCTTCAAGGCCTTTTTCAATGTTACTCAGCGTAGTACGGTCAAGGGCTTCACCTTCACGAACACCAGACGCATCTAGGTTCTGCTGAAGCTGTTCTTCTTTAATCGCTTTATTACCAGAGAATGAGATGCTTGCGATGGTCGGTCGTTCTTGAACTTGAACAATCAATACACCTTCATCACGAAGTACTTTAACGTCCTCAAAGTTGCCCGAAGCATACAATGCACGAATGATCTCAGACACATCGCTTTCATCCACTTCATCGCCAATACGTACTGGCATTTTCAGTAGAGCTGCACCAAGTGCAACACGCTGTAAACCTTCGATCTTGATATCTTGAACTACAAAGTTTTGTGCTCCGTTCGCAGCCACACTAGTGGCCAATAGACTTGCGAACAGAATTTGCTTAATCGCCATACTTATTCTAATTATTCCTTGCTACTACCAATGCCTGTGAGAAACCATTCACAGACGAGTAAAATCGTTAAATATTGCCAGAGCCATCAATGAGAAGAGGATTGCCCCTCCCACTCTGTATCCCATTTCCTGAACTTTCTCAGGTACCGGTTTACGAGTAACGGCCTCAATAGCGAAAAACAGCAAATGTCCGCCATCAAGCATAGGCAGCGGAACCAAATTAATAATCCCTAAGTTAACACTAATCAGAGCCAAAAAGCCCAAGAAGTAAACCAGACCATAATCGGCGGTTGTACCTGCACCTTTAGCGATTGAAATAGGGCCACTCAAGTTGTTTAAGCCAACATCACCAACGATGAGCTTCTTAAGCATTGTCAGTGTCAATCCAATGATTTGACCTGTTTTATCAAATGCTTTTCCTACAGACTCAATTACACCAAATTGTAACTCAAAGCGATAATCTTCTGGCCATTCTGCGACTTCCGGAGCAATACCTGCATAGCCGATTGTCGAACCATCAGAAAGCTCTCGACTTTTTGGTGTCATAACCAATGACTGCTCGGCACCATTTCGCAATACGACCAAGTCCAATGATGTCATTGGATTAGCACGAATTAACTCAACAACCGACTGCCACTGTTCAATAGGTTGCCCGTTAATCTCAACAATTTTATCGCCAGCTTCAAGACCTGCATCGTATGCAGCGCCATCATCAATGATTTGAGCCAGTACGGTCGATATCTCTGGAGAATACGGTCTAAAGCCCAGCGTTGTCATTGCAGATTCAGTTTCTGGGTTGAACGACCAGTCTGAAATATCCAATGTCATTTGTTGCTCAAAGCCGATGTCGTCTTGAGAAGCAACCGTCACTGTCATGGATTGATCACCAATGTGCGATATCAACCCCATATTGACTGATTCCCAATCTGCGGTTTTGATTCCTGAAATAGATTTAAGTTCCATTCCAGTTTCAATTCCGGCTTGTGCAGCAATAGATTGTGGAGTGACTTCACCAATCACGGGCTTAACCGCGGGTACGCCAATCAAAAATACTAACCAATACGCGAACACCGCAAAGATAAAGTTGAATGCAGGGCCTGCACCCACAATCGCCGTTCGTTTCCAAAGCGGCTTCTTGTCGAAAGCGTATTGCTGTTGATCTTCAGAAAGATCGTCAACACGACCATCGAGCATCTTAACGTAGCCGCCCAGTGGAATCACTGACAAGCTGTATTCAGTACCATCACGGCCCACTTTACTCCAGATTGATTTACCAAAACCAATCGAGAATTTTTCAACTTTCACACCACAACGACGAGCGACCCAGAAGTGTCCAAACTCATGAACAGCAACCAGAATGCCAAGCGCTACGATAAAAGATGCGAAGTTCCACAGAATTCCACTCATGCTAGCTGCTCTTTAATAAATTGAATGGCTATTTGACGAGACATATTATCGAGCTCGAGAAGGCTTTCCAAGCTATCTAAACCCTCAGAGTTATGTTGTTCACATACTTTGCTCATAACGTGTTCGTTAATGACAGCAATATCGGTAAACTTCACCTGATTGTTCAAGAAAGCATCGACCGCGATCTCGTTTGCTGCATTAATGGCTGTTGTCGCATGCTGACCTAAGTAGCACGCTTCAATCGCTAACCTCAAACACGGGTAACGACTGAAATCTGGTTCTAAGAAGGTAAGCTCACCCACTTTAGTAAAGTCTAAAGGCTTAACACCCGCCTCGGTACGATTAGGGTAAGACATCGTCAAAGCGATTGGCGTTGCCATATCTGGTTCGCCCATTTGAGCAAGCACAGAGCCATCCTTGTACTGAACCATCGAGTGAATCACAGACTGCGGGTGAATGATGACCTTTAACTGCTCCTGAGAAGCATTAAATAGCCATTTCGCTTCAATGTACTCTAGCCCTTTATTCATCATAGTCGCAGAATCGACAGAGATCTTAGGCCCCATAGACCAGTTAGGGTGTGCAATTGCGCGTTCAGGAGTCACTGATTCGAGTTCAGCCACATCGGTATAACGGAAAGGACCACCAGAACCAGTCAGAAGAATATGGTTAATGCCGTTTTCTTCAAGGTTACAGCGGCCTAGGTTAGTTTGTACGTTCTGCGGAAGGCATTGGAAAATAGCATTATGCTCGCTATCGACAGGAAGCAGCTCTGCACCGTATTTTTCCACGGCGTCGATAAACAACTGCCCAGACATCACCAAAGCTTCTTTGTTTGCAAGCAAGATACGCTTGCCCGCTTTAACCGCAGACATAGTAGGAAGTAAACCAGCGGCACCAACAATCGCGGCCATTACCGTGTCCACTTCCTCTAGAGAAGCAACCTGACACATGCCTTCAGTGCCTGAAAGTACTTTTACGTTAGGGTAACTCACGGACAACACTTCAGTCAGTTGAGACGCTGCATCAGAGCAAGCCATAGCAACATAGCTTGGTTGCCACTTTTCAACTAACGCCAGCATCTTTTCAACATTCGAGCCTGCAGCCAGTGCAACCACTGAATAGAGATCTGGGTTTTGCTCAACGACTTTTAGTGTACTTGCACCAATTGAGCCGGTAGCGCCAAGGATAGTTAGATTTCGCATCACATATGACCGTAGAAATGTAATAAAGGGCAGAATCACTGCCCTTTATTATTAGAATGCTAAATAAAGCAGAGCAAAGACAGGGAATGCAGCCGTTAAGCTATCTATTCTATCTAGTATACCACCATGACCAGGAATCAGATTACTGCTGTCTTTCACCCCAGAAACACGCTTAAACATGCTTTCAACAAGGTCACCTAGAACAGAAATAACAACGGTCACAAGGGTAATAACAATCATGTGAAGTGGGCTTGTGAATTGGATGTCAAACAAGTCAGCAAAGATCCAAGCCACGATCACCGCAGTAATAATGCCACCGATAAGACCTTCAATCGTCTTATTAGGGCTTACCGCTGGTGCCATTTTACGCTTACCAAAACTCTTTCCTGAAAAGTATGCGCCGCTATCTGCAGCCCAAACAAGCAAGCAAACAAACATCACCAGTTTAGCACCGTGGTAAGGATCAGCATCGATACCGTTAGCACGCAGGATAACCACACTCCAGAAGAATGGCAGCAGAGTCAGCACACCAAAGGCGTGACGAAGAAGAGAAGAGTCTTTCCATGCAGGCATAGACTTAGGATAAGTCACCGCCATGCCACTCGCGATTACCCACCAAATCGAGCCAATCGTTAGAATGGCGTAGTGAGCAGTAGACAAGTTATTAAGGCTAAATGCATCAAAAGGGATAAAAGCAAAACTTGCAGCACTTACCACAACCGTTGGAATCAACGCTACATAACGTGATTTGCTTTCAACAAACTGAGTCCACTCCCAAAAACCCAATAGCGAGATTACCGCTAGTGAAAGAATAAATGTAGGAAGTGATAACTCGAAAATACCTAGAATAACTAGGGGAGCTAAAATCAACGCCGTAATAATTCGTTGTTTCAAACCAAAAAATCCTTATTAACTGTCCATCAGAGCTTTAATTTGCTCACCGGTGCATCCAAAACGACGCTCACGGTTAACAAACCAAGTCACAGCTTCTACTAAGCTGTCTTCATTAAAGTCTGGCCAGAATTGTTCAGTGAAATACATTTCGGCGTAAGCCAACTGCCAAAGCATAAAATTACTAATGCGGCATTCGCCACTGGTACGGATAAGTAGATCGACTTCAGGAATATCTGCCATTGTCAGGTGCTGTGTAATCATAGCTTCATCAATGTCATCTACATTAATATCACCAGACTTTACCTGTTGAGCAATAGAGGTCATTGCTTGCTGAATATCCCACTTACCGCCGTAGTTAGCTGCAATATTAATAACCATACCCGTATTGGTGCTAGTCAAAGCTTCCGCTTCTTCTATCTTCTTTTGTAGTCGATCATTGAAACGACTTTTATCACCAATAACACGAAGTTGTAGATTATTTTTATGAAGCTTTTTAACTTCACTCGACAGCACTGAAATAAACAGTTCCATCAAGATACCGACTTCTTCTTCAGGACGACGCCAGTTTTCGCTACTAAATGCAAAAAGAGTAACGGCTTTAATGCCAAGTCTGGCTGCAGAAGAGATAGTTTTACGAACGGCTTGAACACCGTTTTTATGGCCAAAGACGCGAGGCTTGCCCTGAGCTTTTGCCCAGCGACCATTACCATCCATAATGATAGCAATGTGTTTAGGAAGAGAGTCTGTGAACGCTTGAGAATTATGCATAAAAGAGTGAATCAAATTCTAATAGTCGAACAGAGTAGCATAAAAAAACGCTGCACCGTGAGTACAGCGTTTTTCCGGAAAGAAAAGAATATGGAAAATTAAACTTCCATCAACTCTTTTTCTTTAACAGCTAGAACTTCGTCTACGTTCTTAACCGCAGCGTCAGTTAGCTTTTGAATTTCGTCTTGTGCTTTACGATCTTCATCTTCAGAGATTTCTTTATCTTTAAGAAGTGCTTTTAGATCGCCATTCGCGTCACGACGGATGTTACGGATAGCAACACGGCCACCTTCAGCTTCGCCACGAACGATTTTAACTAGGTCTTTACGACGCTCTTCCGTTAGCGGTGGAAGTGGAACACGGATAACCGTACCAGCAGACATAGGGTTTAGGCCTAGGTCAGATGTCAGGATTGCTTTTTCAACTAGAGGAGTCAGTGTTTTATCAAACACTGTAATAGCTAGTGTACGTGCATCTTCAGCGATAACGTTAGCTACTTGAGTCAAAGGCGTTGGAGCACCGTAGTACTCAACAGTAAGACCAGAAAGTAGGCTCGGGTGCGCACGGCCTGTACGAATCTTTTGCAGGCTGTTTTTTAGTGCATCAACACTTTTTACCATGCGCTCTTGAGCGTCTTTTTTGATTTCGTTAATCACAATTTCACCTTGATTATGTTCTTTCTTCAAGAAAGCTTTTTATTTGGAGTGATAAGGATAAGCTTACCAAGGTACAACACCTCAGTAAGCCCGAAAAATTAGTCAGCGTCGCTGATTAATGTACCTTCAGTTTCACCCATAACCACGCGACGTAGTGCGCCTGGTTTATTCATGTTAAATACACGGATTGGCATTTTGTGATCACGTGCTAGCGTAAATGCAGCCAAGTCCATTACTTTAAGTTCTTTATCAAGAACCGTGTTGTAAGACAACGTATCATACAACTCTGCGTCTGGGTTTGCTACAGGGTCAGAAGTAAATACACCATCTACTTTTGTCGCTTTTAGAACTACGTCAGCTTCAATTTCGATACCACGTAGACATGCAGCAGAATCCGTAGTGAAGAATGGGTTACCCGTACCAGCAGAGAAGATCACAACGCGACCTTGACGTAGTTGGCTGATTGCATCTGCCCAGTTGTAGTCGTCACACACACCTTTAAGAGGGATTGCAGACATTACACGTGCGTTTACGTAAGCACGGTGAAGAGCGTCACGCATTGCAAGGCCGTTCATTACCGTTGCAAGCATACCCATGTGGTCACCAACAACGCGGTTCATGCCAGCTTCAGCAAGACCAGCACCACGGAACAAGTTACCGCCACCGATAACAACACCAACTTGAACGCCTAGTTCAACCAATTCTTTTACTTCTTGAGCCATACGATCAAGGATCGTTGGGTCAATACCAAAACCTTCTTCGCCTTGTAGCGCTTCACCGCTAAGTTTTAACAGAATACGTTGATACACTGGTTTAGGGTTCGTAGTCATGGAGTTTACCTTCCAAAGAGTTGATGATTAACAGTCATGGATAAAAACTGAGTAAGTCAGTTTGCATTCATAACCACTAACGTTGCCTTCAAAAATAGTTCACTATTCATAAAAAGACCGCAGCATTTGCCACGGTCTTTTTTCAAACAATACGCTAAGGATTAACCTTTTTGTACCGCTGCAACTTCGTCAGCGAAGCTCATTTCAGCAGCTTTCTCGATACCTTCACCAACTTCTAGACGTACGAAGTTAGATACTGCAGCGCCTTTTTCTTTAAGGATTTCGCCAACAGTTTTCTTAGGTTCCATGATGAAAGCTTGACCAGTTAGAGAGATTTCGCCCGTGAATTTCTTCATACGGCCGATAACCATTTTCTCAGCGATCTCTTGAGGCTTGCCTTCGTTCATAGCGATTTCAACTTGAACTTCTTTCTCTTTAGCAACTACGTCTGCTGGTACGTCTTCTGGGTTAACAAACTCAGGACGAGAAGCAGCAACGTGCATAGCAACGTGCTTAAGAGTTTCAGCTTCGCCTTCACCAGCTACAACAACACCGATTTTCTCACCGTGACGGTAAGAAGCTAGTGCAGCACCTTCAACGTAAGCTACGCGACGGATGTTGATGTTTTCGCCGATTTTAGCAACTAGAGCAACGCGAGTTTCTTCGAACTGTGCTTGTAGCTCTTCTACAGAAGCTTTAGAAGCTACTGCTGCAGCTGCAACTTCTTCTGCAAACGCAGTGAAGCTAGCATCTTTTGCTACGAAGTCAGTTTGGCAGTTAACTTCAAGAAGAACAGCTACACCGTTCTCTTCTTTGATGATGATTGCGCCTTCAGCAGCAACGTTACCAGCTTTCTTAGCTGCTTTCGCTGCGCCAGATTTACGCATGTTTTCAATTGCTAGTTCGATGTCAGCGTTTGCTTCTACAAGCGCTTTCTTACATTCCATCATGCCAGCGCCAGTGCGCTCGCGAAGTTCTTTAACTAGAGCAGCAGTTACAGTTGCCATTCTCTATTCCTCGGTTGATTCGAAAATAAGGTAAAAATCAGGGGCCAAAATGAGGCCCCCGATCTAACTATAACTTAGCTTACATTTAATAAAGATTTCAAAATCTATATTAGCTAAGCCAAGCGTGATTCAGAGCCGCTATTATTCAGCTTCTACAAAACCATCTTTTTCAGCAGCTACAGCAGCAACGTCTTTGTTACGACCTTCTTTAACCGCGTCTGCAGCAGCGTTTAGGTAAAGCTGTACTGCACGGATTGCATCGTCGTTACCTGGGATAACGAAGTCAACGCCGTCTGGGTTAGAGTTAGTATCAACTACAGCGTAAACTGGGATACCTAGGTTGTTTGCTTCTTTAACTGCGATGTGTTCGTGATCAGCATCGATTACGAATAGAGCGTCTGGTAGGCCGCCCATGTTCTTGATACCACCAAGAGACTTCTCTAGCTTCTCCATTTCACGAGTGCGCATTAGAGCTTCTTTCTTAGTTAGCTTGTCGAAAGTACCGTCTTGAGCTTGCGCTTCAAGTTCTTTCAGACGCTTGATAGACTGACGAACAGTTTTGTAGTTCGTTAGCATACCGCCTAACCAGCGGTTGTTAACGTAGAACTGGTTGCTGTTTACAGCAGCTTCTTTAACAGCTTCAGATGCAGCGCGCTTAGTACCAACGAAAAGAACTTTACCTTTCTTCTCACCAACTTTAGCGATTTCTGCTAGAGCTTCGTTGAACATTGGTACAGTTTTTTCTAGGTTGATGATATGTACTTTGTTACGAGCACCAAAGATGAATGGCTTCATTTTTGGGTTCCAGTAACGAGTTTGGTGACCGAAGTGAACACCAGCTTTAAGCATATCGCGCATTGATACAGTTGCCATTTTAAAATCCTCTATGGGGTTAGGCCTCCACATCCCCCATGAATCCGACCCCTAACAACTAACCACTTTTCAGCCGTTATCTGTGTTGTTGAGGCACCCCGGAACATGTGTCGGAATGTGTGTGATTTAAAGAAATAAGTTAGTGGACATAAAGCTTGTTTCGCCAATTGGAGAAAACAGTCCTGATGTCCGGCGCGCTTTATACCATATTTTGTCTATCTATGGCTAGAAAAAATTCTAAAAATGGCGACTGCTATACTGATCTCTAAAGGTAAATTTTCTCTATAAAATAGTGTCTATATCAAGCAGGTTCTGCATCTGTTAACCGAACATTATTTAATCACGTTAACAGTATCCTCCAGTATTGTACGGACATGGTAATGTTGCGCTAAATTGCTGCACTGATAGAATAGCCCCAATATGCACACTTAGGTGCTACCAAATTAAGAGATATGCAATGGCTGTAAAAATTAAAACTGCTGAAGAAATTGAAAAAATGCGCGTCGCCGGCAAGCTGGCCGCTGACATTATTGAGATGATCGAACCTCACATCCAAGTGGGTACCACGACGGAAGAGCTCAATACGCTTTGTCATGAGTACGCTCTAGAAAGAGGTGCATACTCTGCGCCACTCGATTACCACGGTTTCCCTAAGTCTATCTGTACGTCTATCAATCATATTGTGTGTCACGGCATTCCCGCGTCACAAGACGAGACGGGTAGCACAGGTCAATTCAAACCTGCGGTACTCAAAGATGGCGACATTCTGAACGTTGATATCACAGTTATCATCCCTGATGACGCAAATGCCGATCTTAGTACTCGCCCTCAAGGCTACCACGGTGACACCTCTAAGATGTTCCTAGTGGGTGAGGTTTCACCTGCAAACAAGCGTCTGTGCATGGTTGCTCAAGAAGCACTTTACGAAGGCATGCGCCAAGTTAAGCCAGGTGTTCAACTTGGTCAAATCGGTACTGCTATCGAGAAGTACATCAAAACAAACAACAAGAACAACCCACGCGCTAAGTTCTCTATTGTTAAAGATTACTGTGGTCACGGCATTGGTTCTGAATTCCACGAAGATCCACAAGTAGTTCACTACAAGAACAGCGATCGCACCGTGCTAAAAGCAGGCATGTGCTTCACTATCGAGCCAATGATCAACGCGGGTAAGTTTGGCTGTCGTCTTGATGACGAAGATAGCTGGACAGTATACACAGCAGACAGCAAGAACTCGGCTCAATGGGAGCACACTCTGGTTGTAACTGATACTGGTTGTGAAGTACTAACACTGCGCAGCGATGATACAATCCCACGTATCATGAAGAACGCTTAGTTCACCGAACTGAGCGCATCAGCCTTTTAAAAATATCCTCGCATTGTCGAGGATATTTTTTATCCACTCAATTTCGATTTTCCATCAGCTTCTGTTAAATTGTTTACTATTCTCATTTGCTTGCACGGATAGCAGACTATGCCTTATCAATGCCCTCTTACGTTCAATGACGAACAAATTGAAATCTGCGAATTAAAAAATCAGCTCGAGATCTTCACGCAGTATCAAAAAAATGAATTTCTGAACCACCATCCCGTCACCGATTTGGTTCTACTGCGCTCCGAATACATGGATTTACTTCTCAATCGTTTGTGGGAAAATTTCGGATTCAACAAACTGCCTCATATTTCACTTGTCGCAGTGGGTGGTTATGGTCGTGGCGAACTGCATCCTTTGTCTGACATTGATATTCTCATTGTCTCGCAAAAAACACTACCACCAGCTCTTGGTGAAAAGGTCAGTCAATTCATTACTCTACTTTGGGATTTAAAGCTCGAAGTTGGCCATGCTGTGCGAACTATTACTGAGTGTCTCGATATCGGCACCGATGATTTAACCGTCGCGACCAACCTACAAGAGTCGCGATTGTTATGTGGTAGTGAAGACACTTTCCAAGAACTAAAACTGAAGATTCATTCCGATTCATTTTGGCCAAGTGAGACGTTTTACAAAGCCAAGATTCAAGAACAGAGAGAGCGTCATGCTCGCTACCACGACACCACCTATAATTTAGAACCGGACATCAAATCGACTCCGGGAGGGCTCAGAGACATCCATACCCTGAGCTGGGTTGCGCGTCGCCACTTCGGCGCGACCTCTTTGTTAGAGATGAGCAAATACGGCTTTCTGACCGATGCTGAATATCGTGAGCTCGTTGAGTGCCAAGATTTTTTATGGCGTGTTCGCTTTGCATTGCATATTGAACTGCGCCGTTACGACAACCGTTTAACGTTCGCGCATCAAGCTCAAGTCGCTGAACATCTGGGTTATACGGGTGAAGGAAACCGTGGTGTTGAGATGATGATGAAAGAGTTCTACCGAACCCTTCGTCGTGTTGCTGAACTGAATAAGATGCTGCTTAAGCTGTTCGATCAAGCGATCATCAATGGCGGTCAAACCCAAGACGCTGAAATTCTCGATAGTGATTTCCAACGTCGAGGTTCGTTGATCGAAGCGCGCAAGCCTGCCCTATTCCAAGCAAGACCAGAAACCATTCTCGATATGTTCATCCATATCGCCAATGACTCGACTATCGAAGGGGTAAGTCCACCAACATTGCGACAACTGCGTACGGCACGCCGTCGATTGAACCGATTCCTGCATACCATTCCTGAAGCTCGTGACAAGTTCATGGATCTAGTTCGCCACCCTAATGCCCTGCACAAAGCCTTTAGCTTAATGCACAAATTGGGCGTGCTCTCTGCGTACTTACCGCAGTGGAGCCAGATCGTTGGTCAGATGCAGTTTGACCTATTCCATGTTTACACCGTGGATGAGCACAGTATCCGCCTGCTCAAGCACATCAACCGCTTTGGTCAAATCGAAAACCACGATAAGCACCCTATCTGCTGTGAAGTCTATCCTCGAGTACAGAAGAAAGAGTTGCTGATCCTTGCCGCTATCTTCCATGACATCGGCAAAGGCCGCGGCGGAGACCACTCTGAGATAGGTGCGGTTGAGGCTTACTCTTTCTGTATTGAACACGGGCTATCGAAGCCTGAAGCCAAACAAGTCGCGTGGTTGGTACAAAATCACCTATTGATGTCAGTAACGGCTCAACGTCGTGATATCTACGACCCAGATGTGATCACCGAATTCGCAAAAAAAGTGCGTGATGAAGAATCACTCGAGCTACTGGTTTGTTTAACCGTTGCCGATATCTGTGCGACTAACCCTGAGCTATGGAACAGTTGGAAACGAACCCTGTTAGCTGAGCTGTTCCACTCAACGCAGCGAGCACTGCGCCGCGGCTTGGAAAACCCTGTCGATGTCAGAGACCGTATTCGTCACAACCAACAAATGGCATCAGCACTGCTGCGTAAAGAAGGCTTCACCGCTCGTGAGATTGAAGTGTTGTGGCAACGCTTTAAGGCCGATTATTTCTTGCGTCACACACATAAACAAATCGCTTGGCACTGTGAGCACTTACTTCGCCTAGAAGACCCAAGCCAACCGTTAGTGCTGATCAGTAAGAAAGCGACGCGCGGTGGCACAGAAGTGTTCGTTTATTGTAAAGACCAAGCAGCACTGTTTGCGACCGTGGTTGCCGAACTCGACAGACGTAACTTTAACGTTCATGACGCGCAGGTCATGGTTAGCAAAGATGGTCATGTTTTGGATACCTTTATCGTACTAGACCAGCACGGCGAAGCGATTGATGAAGCAAGACACAAAGCCGTTGCTAAACATCTGACTCATGTATTGACTGATGGCCGCCCGACTAAGATTAAGACGCGTCGCACGCCACGTAACTTGCAACACTTTAAGGTCAAAACCTTAGTTGAGTTCCTACCAACCAAGAGCAAGAAACGTACCTTGATGGAGTTAAGAGCTCTTGATACGCCGGGGTTATTGGCTCAAGTCGGTGCAACCTTTGCGGAGCTAGACATCAACTTGCACGGTGCCAAAATCACCACCATAGGTGAGCGAGCAGAGGATCTGTTTATTCTGACCAGTGAAGCGGGAGGAAGGCTGTCTGAAGAACAAGAACAGGCACTAAGAGAACGATTAACCGAGCACGTTTCTGAACTCGCACCTTAGAAAGCGAATTCAGTCTAAAAACAGGTTTAATAACCAAATAAGTGTGGGCAAAGATAGAGAGCGATCTTGCCCACAACTTACAATCAATTCACAGATATCAACTATCTAGCTCGTCGTTAGGCTGCTACATTGATCAAGTCAATTACATAAAAGTATTACATTCATAACCTAGAGGTCGCTTATGTATCCAAACCTCACTGGCTTAGGTATCCACGAACCTAAACAGATTGAACGTTACTCCCTTCGCCAAGAAGCGCACAAAGATATCCTGAAGATTTACTTTCGTAAGCAGAAAGGGGAACTGTTCGCGAAAAGCGTTAAATTTAAGTACCCACGACAAGTAAAAAGTGTGCTTGTTAGCGGTGGCAATAATCAATACAAAGAAGTGACAGAGATTAACCGCAACCTCACTCTTGTGATTGATGAACTCAACAAAATCACCAAACCGACGCCAACGGCTGAGGTGGATGTGAAGCAGAAGATCCTTACCGACTTACGCCATCTAGAGAAAGTGGTATCAAGCAAGATCGCTGAGATCGAAGCTGATCTAGAAAAGCTAAAATGATCCCGCGACTAACTATTACTGTTAACTAACCAACATTAGTTATGCCGTTAAGGTTATACAGATACAAAAAGGGCTGATATCACTATCAGCCCTTTGTTTTTTATTCTATTTTCTCTATTCACTTAGACTGGAGATTGCCTAAACACGCGAGACTTACTTAGACAAGCAAGTTTGAGCATCGATTAAGTTAGTATCCCACTCAAAGGTTTCAAACAACCTTAGCCAAGTTTCATCAAGGTTGGCCTTCATCACCAACTCTTCTTTTGTGAAAGGATGGATAAAGCGAAGCTCAGAAGCGTGCAACAACAAACGATGCGAATCTAAATCATCACGGAACAGTCGATTGTGCTTACCATCACCATGTGAAGTATCACCGACAATCGGATGTCTTAGATGAGCCATGTGACGACGCAGCTGATGTTTGCGACCTGTCTTTGGCATCATCTCAACCAAGCAGTAGCGGCTCGTAGGAAAGCGTCCTGTTGAATATGGCACTTCTACTTTTGCTAGCGGTTCATAGACTGTCACTGCCTCTTGCGCTTCTTTGTCTTCTTTCGCGAACTTATCTGCGATCTTATCCAGCTCAACCTTAAGTGCATAATCGAGCGTATCGCCCTCTTCTATCCAACCACGGACAATCGCATGATAGGTTTTTTGCATCTCATGATTAGCGAACATTGGCATCACCTGTGAAGCAACCTCACTCGACAACGCAAACACCAACACACCCGATGTCGGTCTGTCTAAGCGGTGTAATGGAAATACATGCTGACCAATTTGATCGCGCAATGTCTGCATAACAAATTGCGTTTCGTGTTTATCCAACCATGAACGATGCACTAGCATGCCAGCGGGCTTATTCACCGCGACAAAGTACTCATCTTGATAAATGATCTCTAACATTACGCACATACCTCATCAATGCTCTGAATTGTCACTAGCAGTTCGACTTTGTCTGCCTCATTTTTCCACACTTCACCAAAATAAGGATGGATAGCAAAGCCTTTCGGTAGGCTCATTTGGGCATCCATCATTGCGTTGATCTTAACGATAAAGATCCACTGCAACCACTCTTCCGGTTGTAACGAATCAATCCCGAAAGGTTCAACGCTCGCCAGAGCTTCATCCGAAGGCGGAAGCGTGCTCCATAGCGAACATTGGCGCATTTGTTCTTCTAGTTGTTGAAGTAAAAGAGGTAACTTTGTGGCTGCTGTCATTTTTCACCAAGTTATTTATCTAGTGACCTTGAAATTGGGGCATAGAGTACCATCTATTTAGGAAAGAAAGTTAGGAGCTTTATTACTATGGAAACGATTCACACGCTCACTCAGTTACTAAAGAATAGCGGTTGCCAGTACGATATCTACGACCTAGGTCGCCGTATTCAGAAGATCGACAACACCTTATTCTCTGATGTTGAGCAAGGGAAACAGCCGTACCCATTTCCACTTCAGAAACAAGCTCACTTAGCGATTAGTTACTGGAACGAACACAAGCAACCTTGGATCTGGTTCCTAAAATTCAAACTGGACGAAAGAGGCCTATTACATCAAGGTGATGTCGGCAATTTCCTTAAGTTTGTTATCGAAGCGATGGGCACACGTTTGAACGGTGAGATCAGCGAAGAGCAACAACAAAAGCTGTCAAACAACCCATATACCTTCAAGCCTTCAGAAGACAAAATGGCCGTGTTCCATAGCCAAGTAAGAGCAGGTTTAGACCTTGCAACGAGCCAATACTACGAACACGCTCAACACTACTTCACAGGCGATCTAGGCTGGGACAACTGGAAAACCGTTGGCCTACAAGGCATCACTGATATGTGTGCTCGTTTAGGCAGCCAACAAAATGGTGTCGCGATTCGCAAAGCATTGAATAAGCTGCCTTCAGAACCTCTATACGCGACTCTCGGGGCGCTTGAGCATACGCAAATCAATGACAAGCTCGCTCAACGCTTACAAGAAATGGCAGAGAATGAGATTAACAGTCAAGAGCCAGATCTGTTCTTACTGTCAGCACTGGTACGTGCCCTTTCTGGCGCAGAGCAAAGCACAACCAACGCCGTAATTAACCAAGTTCTGGCTAGCCCGCGCTTAAGCCACCAAGAAGTATTGATTGGTTTGGCTGGTCGCAGCTGGCACGCACTGCAAGATCCTGCGATTGCTGAGCAGTTCTTGCTGCGTCTCGCACAAACGGGCAACCAAAACTTGTTCAATCAGTTATTTGCAGATTTAGTGATGATTCCGACACTGAGAATGGTATTTTTACCATTATTGAACTCGAACCCATCACCAGAACTCGCCAATGCACTTGTAGAATTACAACAAGCGGCTAAGTCGCAATAGATACCAGACAGAACAGCTCAGTAGCTCATAACAAAAAGCTCAAATCACGAACGGAATAGAGAGATAAAAGGAAGTATGGATTAAATGATAGATAACTTATTGGCTATTTTGATGCTGTGCTTCTTTTGCTTTCTGTTTTGGCAACAGCGCAGGCAGTCCGAGCTTGCGAAAGCTGCCATTGCGAGAAAATGTAAAGAGCTCGACTTACAGCTATTAAGTGTTGCCTTTAGTGGTCATAAACTTAAGATGCGCCATGAGCTCACCACCATTTGGCGCTGGCACACCGTGTATCAATTTGAGTTTTCAGCGTTAGGTGATGACCTGTACCAAGGGAAACTGACCATGGTGGGCTTCCGTTCTATGCGGTTTGAGCTACAGCCTCATAGAATGTAACGTCGCAATACGCGGTATAACTATATTCATGATAAGGGCCAAACTGATCTTGTTTGGTCTCTTTAAATGCAAAGCCTAACTTTTCAAGTAACTTAATTGATGGGTTATGACCAACATTAACGGTCGCGACAACATTCGTTAGGTGTTCTTCAAAACAAACCAAACTAAAGAAAGGTTTTAGCACTTCACTAGCAAGGCCTTGATTCCAAAACTCCTTGTCCAGAATAAATCCCAGTTCATGCTTCCCTTCTTCAGACGAAACAAACAAATGCCCGAGGTATTCGCGGGTTTGGTTGTGGATAATGGCTCGGCAAAAACCAACGTTGTCGTTCAGTATTTCTTGAAATAGGTGTTTTGCAGAGGCAATAGAATGCGGCCCGTTCATTTCAGCACGATTGATGGGGCAGCAATTCAACTTGATAAAGTCATGTTCTAACTGCTCGGTATAAGGTACCAACAGCGTTCTTGAGGTTGCTATCGTCATAAAACACTCCTTGTGTTGACCATTAGCAGAAAAGCAGATGTCGCGTGCTTAGATAAAAGCTCCTGAATTAAAGAGAGCCCCTAGATAGAGAAAAAGCCTTAGGAAAAGAAAAGCCCCGACACCGAAGTGTCAGGGCTAGGGTCTTACTCGCAGCAGTCCGGCTACTAATTAATGCTCCATGCATCATCCATAATAGTGGCTGTAATCCTTCAGCTCTTTCCTTTACTTCGCCGTCCTAGCGGTGTCCAATCATCCTGAAAGCTAACAATCCTAGTTAGCGCACATCACTTGTTCCGTGAGCGGTGTCCTTTACATCGTCCTGATGCTAATCCAACCCTTTAATCCTAAAGGTGTCCATTGTCATTCCGTTGCAGCTAACTTCCTGTTAACTGACTGTATCCCTACAATGTCCTTACGCTCCATGCTTGATCACTCAATCCTAAGTAACCAAATCTTCATCCTGAAGATAACCAAATCCTTGGTGCTTTCCTGTTCCGTGTCAGAATCCTTCCGACAAGGTTTAATTTACGCGATTTAGGATTTCGGACAATAGATTTGCATCACATTTTGAATTCAAGAAAGTTGTTAATTATATAAAACAATTAAAATTCAACACCTTAACCATGTGCACATCAATCTCTCTAGCGATGTATTCGTGTTATCTCACAACCTTTGTAAGAGATCTCTCACAAGCCATGGGCGGTTTTATGATTCGCTATCATTCACCAGAGCGAGTAAAATGACTAAAGACTAAAAATGGAGATCAACATGCTGACAAAAGATGTTTCTGAAGAGTTGAAATCAGTGCTTGAAGGACTGCAAGCGCAAGGGAAAGAGCCGACAGTTGCTTTAGTTAAGGCTCGTATGAGCACATCCGTTCCGATGCCCGCTTTAATCACGACCATCAAGAGCTGGAAAAGCGCAAATCGTGTTCCTAAAGTTGAAGTCGCGACACAAGAAGAGCCAGCACTTGATCGTGTTAGCCAACTGGAAAAGCAAATCCTTGAACTCACTGCTCGCGTTGCCATGCTTGAAGCTAAACTAACTGATCAATAAGGCAACTGAGCAATAAGTTGACCGATAAATAAGCTAACAGAGAAATAGAACACTATGAAGATATGGGTTGATGCGGACGCTTGTCCAAAGGTTATCCGAGAAACAATCGTACGCGCAGCTGAGCGCACAGGGGTTGAATGTACCTTTGTGGCAAACCATCTGGTTCCCGTTCCTAAACGCAATAACATTCACTCAATTCAAGTGCCAAGCGGGTTTGATATTGCTGATGATGAAATCGTAAAGCGCACTGAACCCGGCGATCTTGTGATTACATCCGATATCCCTCTGGCTGACGAAGTGATCACTAAAGGTGGGCAAGCACTCAGCTCTCGTGGTGAGCTTTACACCAAAGAGACCATTAAAGCGCGTCTGAACATTCGTGACTTTATGGATACCATGCGCTCAAGTGGCATCCAAACGGGTGGACCAAGTGCCCTTTCTCAAACCGACCGTCGTGAGTTTGCCAACCACTTAGATAGAATTCTAGCCAAACGCTAGCTGGCTCATCCGAGCTTAGCCTAGTTCTATCTCTCCATAAAAAATCAAAAAACCTGCAAACAATGCAGGTTTTTTTAATATCAATTAGAAGAAGGTTTCCCCTACTCTACAACTAAGGCGTGTAGTACGTTGCAGCGCCTGGACCTACTGGTAGACCGAATACGAATACCCATAGGTAGAACAAGATGCTCCAACCAAACATGAATACCATTGAGTAAGGCAACATTGTCGCGATCAGTGTACCGATACCTAGGTTCTTCATGTAGCGAGTTGCTACGGCAAGGATAAGACCGAAGTAGCTCATCATTGGTGTAATGATGTTGGTTGTTGAATCACCGATACGGTAAGCCGCTTGAATCGTTTCAGGTGCGTAGCCTACTAGCATTAGCATTGGAACGAAGATTGGCGCTGTTACTGCCCACTGTGCAGAAGCTGAACCGATCATCAGGTTAATGAAACCACACATTAGGATGAATGCGAAGAACAACATTGGACCCGTTAGGCCGATATCCTGAAGGAATGTTGCGCCGCCTACAGCAACCACTTGACCAAAGTTCGTCCACTTAAAGAAAGCAACAAACTGTGCAGCAAAGAATACAAGAACGATGTACATGCCCATTGAAGACATCGACGTTGCCATTGCATTAATCACATCACGGTCATTCTTCATTGAACCGGTAATTTTGCCGTAAACAAAACCAGGAATAGCAAAGAATACAAAGATAAACGCGACGATACTTTTCAGGAATGGAGAGCCTGAAATCGTGCCCGCCTCTGAACGTAGAACACCGTCAGCAGGAACAACAGTCCAAGCTAAAAGCGCACTCACGATTAATACAGCGACACCCGCCAATCTAAGGCCTTTCTTCTCAATAGCAGTAAGCTTACCCATTGAGTCATTTGAAAGATCTTCAGACGCGTCTTCGACATTGTATTTACCCAGTTTAGGTTCAACAATCTTCTCTGTTACCAATGCGCCGGCAATCGAGATAAAGAAGGTCGAAATAAACATGAAGTACCAGTTTGATTCAGGGCCAACAGAGTAAGATGGATCAAGCATTTGTGCTGCTGTTTCTGTGATACCAGAAAGCAGTGGATCAACCGTACCGATAAGTAGATTTGCAGAATAACCACCAGATACACCAGCAAATGCTGCCGCTAGACCTGCTAATGGGTGACGACCCAATGAGTGGAAAAGCATTGCTGCAAGAGGGATAAGTACTACGTAACCCAGCTCTGAAGCCGTGTTAGAGATAATACCGGCAAATACCACGGTTACAGTAACCATGCGCTGAGATGCGCCCATTACCATGCCGCGCATTGCCGCAGATAATAGACCTGAGTGCTCAGCAATCGCAACACCTAGCATTGCAACAAGTACAGTACCAAGTGGCGCAAAGCCAACAAAGTTCGAAACTAGATTCGTTACGATGAGTTGTAAGCCTTCAGCATTAAGTAAGCTTACAACGTGGATCATACCATCAGCAGCACGACCACTAGCACCTTCAGGGCGAGGGTCCATGACAGACACTTCAAAGTAACCAGCAATACCTGAAGAAACTAGGATTGCGACACAGAAGATAGCAAAAAGAGTGATTGGGTGGGGTAAAAGGTTCCCCAAATATTCAACGCTGTCTAAAAAGCGTGTGAAAATAGGTTTTTTTGGTGCGTTGTTTTTTATTGAAGCAGATGAACTCATCTGTTCCCTCCTTGTGTAGTTATTCCTGTGCAATTGTGACAAAGATGTTCAAATTGCCAGCGAAGGGTACGCGACAAAAATATCAATTAGAAATTCAAAATGTTACAAAGTGTGTAACAAACGACGACTTTTAACTCTATTTGAACAATTAATTAGCAAATAAATCTATATTAAACACAAAAACTAGATTTATAATTTACAACAACGCATTCACTAGAAATATAACTCACAATATAACCCATTGATTCACTTGAAAATAAAATACATCGTACGTTAAATACACACTCGATATCCGGTTAAGTTCCTCTCGAAGGAAAAGAAAAACAGACAAATGAATGAAGTTTGACTTTCCCCTCGTTTTTACACACATGTCACATCATATTGACGGTTATTTTTGAACCGCTTTAAATCTTGGATTGGATTTACAGATCACATAGTGACGCCCTCTACGCTTAACTATCTGGCAATCAGGGTGACGGCTTTTCGCACTTTTAAGTGATTTAACAACTTTCATTATTTAGCTCCCTTACCTAATTGACCAAAACGACGAGTGAAGTTCGCAACGCGTCCCTCTTTATGTAGCACTCGTTGTTTGCCCGTATAGAAAGGATGCGACTTTGGCGACACCTCAATCGTGAAGTAAGGGCAAGTATTGCCGACTTCCCATTCGATAGTACGGTCTGTTTTTAGCGTTGAGCCGATTAAGAAGTACTCATCGACACTGGTGTCATGAAAAACCACGGGACGGTAATCTGGATGGATATTCGGTTTCATTGTATTTCCCTAAATAATTAAATTGATACGTTATAACATATCAAATGATAATTATTATCAAAAGAAAAACAAGCGATTTTATGATATTTTTCCGTCTTAACTGAAACCAGAGAACACCTTGCTATGTACACCATTAAACCTGTTGGCTTTATTGAGTCTCCTTATAAAGAGAAGTTCGCTGTGCCAAGGCAGCCCAGGTTGGTACCCACATCCACCTCAAGAGTCAGATTGGTTGATGCAGCAAACTGCCTTGAGTCTGTTCGTGATATAGAGCAATTTAGCCATGTTTGGTTACTATTTCTGTTCGACAAGAACCTTGAAGCAGGCTGGAAACCAACTGTGAGGCCACCTCGCCTTGGCGGGAATGAACGTATTGGTGTATTCGCGTCACGTGCCACATTCAGACCAAATGGAATTGGCATGTCTGCGGTTGAACTAAAAGGTGTGTCTCAAGAGAAAGGACAGACTTGGTTGGATCTCGGCAGCGTCGACTTAGTAGACGGTACACCGATCATCGACATCAAGCCTTATATCCCCTATTCAGATTCGATTCCGGATGCATTGGGAGGGTTTGCCGCCGATGAACCAGAAGTGCTCGACGTTAACTTTTCGCAGCAAGCGCAAAGTAAGCTCGCAAGCCATCCACAAGCGCGCCATATCATTCAGGTGATCAAAGAAGTATTAGGCCAAGATCCGCGACCTGCCTATAAAAAAGGCAAGCCTGACAACAAGGAATATGCGGTAAATTTGTTCAATCTTAACGTGAAATTCGTGGTTGAAACGCTTTTCATCAATGTAACTGACATTGAACGCTTTTGAGATCCCAAATAGGCTGATATTATATGCGGCTATATCAGATTTGCTGTGGTTACGAACGACAGCAAGTTTTCTTTTATCAATGATGAAACGGATACCATAGAATGCGTACCAGTAACTACCTTCTTTCTACTCTGAAAGAGACTCCAAACGACGCAGAAGTTATCAGCCACCAGCTGATGCTACGTGCAGGTATGATCCGTAAGCTAGCTTCAGGTTTATATACTTGGCTACCTACTGGTCTACGTGTACTGCGTAAAGTCGAAAATATCGTTCGCCAAGAGATCGATAATGCAGGTGCCGTTGAAATCTTGATGCCCGTAGTTCAACCGTTTGAGCTTTGGGAAGAGACTGGCCGTTCTGAAAAGATGGGGCCTGAGCTACTTCGTTTCACAGACCGTCACTCTCGTCCATTTGTTCTTAGCCCAACAGCTGAAGAAGTGGTAACGAGTCTAGTACGTAACGAGATCAGCTCTTACAAACAGCTACCTCTAAATCTGTACCAAATCCAGACTAAATTCCGTGATGAGCGCCGCCCTCGTTTTGGCGTAATGCGTGCACGTGAATTCTCTATGATGGATGCGTACAGCTTTGATATCGACAAAGAAGGCTTAGAAAAGTCTTACCAAGCGATGCACGATGCTTACTGTAAAGCATTCGACCGCATGGGCCTTGAATACCGCCCGGTATTAGCAGACTCTGGCGCAATCGGCGGCAGCGGCTCTCAAGAGTTCCACGTTCTTGCTGAAAGCGGCGAAGACCTAATCGCATTCTCTTCTGAATCTGATTACGCAGCGAACATCGAGAAAGCAGAAGCACTAGCTCCTACTGAAGAAGTTGCAGCGCCTACTCAAGAGATGGAATTGGTTGATACGCCAAACGCAAAAACAATCGCAGAACTTGTAGAGCAGCACGGTCTAGCAATCGAGAAGACAGTTAAGACTCTATTCGTTAAAGCATCTGATGAAGTAGAAGCAGATATTATTGCTCTAATCATCCGTGGTGACCACGAGCTTAACGAAGTGAAAGCAGAAAACCTTCCACAGGTTGCTTCTCCGCTAGAGATGGCTTCTGAAGAAGAAATCCGCGCACTTGTTGGTGCAGGTCCTGGTTCACTTGGACCTGTTGGCCTAGAGCTACCATTCATCGTTGACCGCTCTGTTGCTGTAATGAGCGACTTTGGCGCTGGTGCAAACGTAGATGGTAAGCACTACTTCGGCATCAACTGGGGTCGTGACGTTGAGCTGGCTCAAGTTGAAGACCTACGTAACGTTGTTGAAGGCGACCTAAGCCCATGTGGTCAAGGTACTATCCAGCTTAAGCGTGGTATTGAAGTTGGTCACATCTTCCAACTAGGTAATACTTACTCTAAAGCAATGAACTGTAACGTGCTTGGCCCTGATGGTAAGAGCGTAATCCTAGAAATGGGTTGTTACGGTATCGGTGTTTCACGTGTTGTTGCATCTGCTATCGAGCAAAACCACGATAAATTCGGTATCACTTGGCCAGACGCACTAGCGCCGTTCCAAGTTGCTATCGTACCAATGAACATGCACAAATCTGAGCGCGTTAAAGAAGCAGCTGAGAAGCTATACGCTGAATTAACAGCTATGGGTATCGAAGTTTTATTCGATGACCGTAAAGAGCGCCCTGGTGTTATGTTTAAAGATATCGAGCTTGTGGGTATCCCTCACACTATCGTTATCGGCGATCGCAGCATGGACGAAGGTAACTTCGAATACAAAAACCGTCGTACTGGTGATAAAGAAGCTATCGCAATGGACACGGTTATCGAGCACCTTAAGGCTCAACTAGCTTAGTAATCCGATTACTGACTAGATAAACATTGAAAGGCTGCCGTTAGGTGGCCTTTTTTGTGCCTGTCATTTCGCTTCAAACTCCCTTCTATTTATCAGTAGAGTAAATAACGTAAGTTAATCCCCTGTTCATCTTTAAATCCGTATATTGGTGTCATCAACTTTTTGGACATGCTCACCATTGGAGGTATCGATGGATATCAAAAGCTTACTGAACCAAGCACTTAAATCAGATCTCGTAAAACAAGGTACTCAGCAACTTTCACAAGGGTCTTCAAGTTTAAGTGGCCTTTCTCAAGGCAGCAATAGCAAGAGTAGCAGTAAAAGTACACTCGGAGCCTTCGGTGCAGGCGCAGTTGGCGGAGGACTGTTAGGTGCGTTAATGGGCTCTAAGAAGACTAAGAAAATGGGTAAGAAAGCGGCTGGGATTGGCGGCGCAGCAGCACTGGGCGCTTTGGCTTATAAAGTCTACAACGACTACCAGTCCAAACAAGGCCAGACACCTAACGCCGAACAGGCTCAGTTTGATGAAAATGATGCAAACCACAGCGTGCTGATTCTACGATCGATGATTGCCGCGTCTAAAGCTGATGGCCATGTTGATGAAGAAGAGATGGCTAAGATAGAGCAAGCCGTCGAGAATATGGGCGCTGATTATCAACTGACTAAATTGGTCTCTGAAGAACTGCATAAGCCACTCGACCCAAGCGAAATCGCTCAACTGGCAACGTCACCTCAACAGGCGAGTGAGATCTACTTAGCCTCTTTGATTGTGGCCGACGAACAGAATTTCATGGAAAAGGCGTACCTGAAAGAGCTCGCGAAACAGCTCAATCTTGCTGATGAAGTCACCTATCAACTTGAACAACAAGTCTCTGGCTAATCGGCAAGTACCAAACGAAGCCGTAAAGAACGGCCTAAGCAGCGAGCTAACCAAGTGAGATATTGAGCAAGGACAAACTAACTCTGAACTTAATCAGATCCACTTTGTTTTTGCTTATCTCTATGTGTATATTGAGATCAGTTATCATTTGGTTAGGTATAAAAATGAAAGTATACGATTGTTGTGATTTGGTGCGTGAACTGTATTCTCAAATTGGCAGTGGCGACCAAGGCTATATCCCTAAAGCGATCACCTGCGCGGTAAAAACATTGAATGACCTTGCTGCAGATGAATCTCTTCCTAAAGAAGCTCGTGAACGTGCAGCCTTTGCCGCTGCTAACTTACTGATTTCAGATTTCGAGGACTAATATGAACCTCGCTAACTTTGAAAAAATGGATCCAGTGATGTTGATGAGCATCGTCAACATGAAGCTTCGTGACGACTTCGGCGGTGATTTAGATCGAGTGGTCAACTTCTACGAAATCGACAAAGCAGCCTTAATCGCTAAGCTCGCGTCTGCTGGTTTTGAGTATCTTCCAGAAGCTAAACAGTTTCGATAGTCGTTTAAAAAATCTTCCTATTTAAAGACCAACCTCTGTGTTGGTCTTTTTTTGTTGGTGATACGTAATAAGGAAACACGCAGCAAACCCATTATAAATTATCTGTATGCACCTATACTTTTATATCTTAGAGTCAACGAACGCGCCTTGAACCAAAGCGTATTGTTGTATAGGCTACCCAAACTAGCATATAAAACTCATCACCCAACTTGATGATAGTGAAGGATTAACAATGAAAAGACTCGGACTTTTAGCCGTTATCGCAGCCGCACTCACCGCAGGTTGCGCTTCAAATACTCAGCAAGACAACTTTCGCGAAGCCTCTTTTGAGCTGTGTAATACTGAAGTCGATATTTACTCTGTAAGCCATGATGAACGAGTTCGTATCGTCTGTTCTGATGGCTCTAAATTCGCTTTGAACAGCGAAGACACATTAGAAGTGATGCGTGACATCAACATCGACTACTGTGATGGCGAAGGCCTAGGTAAGTTCAGTGAAAGCCGCCACTACTACTCTTTCAAGTGTAAGTCAGGCACCCTACTTAGCATCAAAAAGTAGAATCGACACTACCAAATACCAAAGGGTTAATGTGAAAGCATTAACCCTTTTTAATACCCGCTTTTCTTTACTCTTAATCCCAAATCCACCAGCCACCAGATACAAAAAATAGCTCCTTTAAAGAAGCCTCTAGTATCATTGCTTTTCAAAGTAGTTGTTTGAAATTCTAAGAGAGCACGCAGAGATTACGGGTGTAAGTGAGCATGCTCGACAACAATTTTAAAACTTCCAAGTACAAAAAAGGCCCCTATTAAGGAGCCTCTAGTATCAATATTTTTCAAAGTAGTTGTTTGAAATTCTAGGAGAGCACGCGGAGCTTACGAATGTAAGTGAGCATGCTCGACAACGTAATACCCAAAAAAACAAAAAAAGCTCCCAACAGGAGCCTTTCAAATCGTATTTTTCAATCAAATAGCTTTAGTTCAAGGAAAAGGCGCGGAGTTTACGAATGTAAATGAGCACCTTTGACACAGAAATTAAGCTATTTGAGCCAGAAAAATTAAGCGTAAACCGGTAGACGCTTACAGATCTCTAGTACTTTTGCTTTAGTCGCTTCGATAACAGACTCATCACCCATGTTATCTAGGATGTCACAGATCCAACCTGCTAGCTCTTTCGCGTCTGCTTCTGAGAAACCGCGACGAGTGATAGAAGGAGAACCGATACGGATACCTGAAGTAACGAATGGGCTACGTGGGTCGTTTGGTACTGAGTTCTTGTTTACAGTGATGTTTGCTGCACCTAGTGCTGCATCTGCTTCTTTACCTGTGATGTCTTTGTTGATTAGGTCAACTAGGAACAGGTGGTTCTCTGTAGAACCTGACACGATGTTGTAACCACGAGCTAGGAATTCAGCAACCATTGCTTTTGCGTTAGCAACAACGCGTGCTTGGTATTCTTTGAACTCTGGCTCTAGAGCTTCTTTGAACGCTACTGCTTTACCAGCGATAACGTGCATTAGAGGACCACCTTGGCCGCCTGGGAATACTGCTGAGTTCAGCTTCTTGTAAAGATCTTCACCTTCGTTAGAAAGGATTAGACCACCACGAGGACCCGCAAGCGTTTTGTGCGTCGTTGTAGTTACTACGTGAGCGTGTGGCACTGGGTTCGGGTAAACGCCTGCAGCGATTAGACCTGCTACGTGAGCCATATCTACGAACAGGTAAGCACCTACTTTGTCAGCGATTTCACGCATGCGCTTCCAATCACAGATTTGAGAGTAAGCAGAGAAACCACCGATGATCATCTTAGGCTTGTTCTCGATAGCCAGCTTTTCCATCTCTTCGTAATCGATTTGACCCGCTTCATCGATACCGTAAGGGATGATGTTGTAAAGCTTACCAGAGAAGTTTACTGGAGAACCGTGAGTTAGGTGACCACCGTGTGCTAGGCTCATACCTAGAACCGTATCGCCTGCATTTAGTAGTGCCATGTATACAGCGTTATTTGCTTGAGAACCTGAGTGAGGCTGTACGTTTGCGTACTCTGCACCAAATAGTTCACATGCACGTTCAATTGCTAGAGTTTCAACTTTGTCTACGTACTCACAACCACCGTAGTAACGCTTGCCTGGGTAGCCTTCAGCGTATTTGTTTGTTAGCTGAGAACCTTGAGCTTCCATTACACGTGGGCTTGTGTAGTTTTCTGAAGCGATAAGTTCGATATGCTCTTCCTGACGAAGAGTTTCTTCTTGGATAGCTGCGAATAGATCCGCATCGTAATCAGCAATGTTCATGTCACGCTTAAGCATCTGTATCTCCTGACTCAGATTGTACTGAAAGTTTCAAAAAAACCACACAACGACCGAAAGCAAACGTTTCCGTCACCGTTTTGATGTGACGCATTCTACATAATTTGATCTAGGTCATAAAGAGCTAATTGCAATTTTATCATGCAGTTTTTTCATAATCACAAATAAGATTCATCATGGTTATTTGGCTTATCCAACCAAAGATGGCGCTTACTGTCAATTTTACGCTTTACACCCTGTAAAACGCAGATTACATAGGTTTACCTTAATTTTGCCCCTCAAGCTACCGAAAGCTAAGGTTTTTCTCTACTATGCACGCCTTTATTGGTTAGGTAATTATAAAAACGATGGAAAAACACTCACGTAAAGAAGATTGGGTAGCGATTCTCACTGGCACGTTTTTAGTGGCGTTAGGCGTCTTCTTTTTACAGTCAGCGAACCTGCTTACCGGGGGCACTACTGGCTTGGCTCTGCTTTTGAGTCAATTCTTGCCTGTAACCTTTGGTATTTTGTACTTTGTTGCCAATTGTCCATTCTATTTATTAGCATGGAAACGATTCGGCCGTAGCTTTGCTATTAGCAGTGCGATTTCTGGTGCTTTAGTATCTGTGTTTGCCGATCATTTATACTTAGTTATCTCGCTAGAAGTTCATAACGAGATCTATTGTGCTGTTGCCGGCGGCTTACTAATGGGCTTAGGTATGCTAATCCTATTCCGTCACCGCTCAAGTCTGGGTGGCTTCAACGTACTGTGCTTGTTTATCCAAGACCGCTACGGTATCTCGGTAGGCAAAACACAAATGGGTATTGATGCGTGTATTCTGTTTGCATCGTTCTTCTTCGTGTCACCTTGGGTGATTGCCGTATCTGTATTAGGCACCGCAGTATTGAACATCGTATTGGCAATGAACCACAAACCAACTCGCTACTCGGTGAATTACGCGTCTTAAAGTTCATTACCTGCTCTGTCGTTGCTGGCACTCGATGCTCAAACTTCTAGCAAGTAGACTCGAGGCACGATATTCCAGCCATCACTAAAACAAAAAAGGCTTTGGGGAGCACTCCAAAGCCTTTTAACAGCCGAATCCTTTAAGGGGAAGAGAATCAAGCCGATTGAAATAAAAACAAGGCTAACCTTCGATCAAAAGAATACGAGTCTCGTAAGGTTGCAAAACTTGATGATGAGACGCCACTAAACTCTCGCTCACTTGATAATTAGACAACAAGCTCTTAGCCTTTGCCATCTCAAAACGTTCAGGTAAAACGCATTCAGCCTCTTCACCATAATAGTTGTTAATGCACAGCAGAGTTTGTCCTTCACTCTCACGAGAGTACGCAAATACCGACGGGTGCTCAGGCAATAGATCTTGATAGCTGCCATCCGTAATCACTGGTACTTGTTTGCGTAACTCAATCAAGCTCTTATAGAAATAAAAAACAGAGTCTTTGTCTTCCAGTGCTTGCTCAGCGTTAATCTCAGAGTAATTATTCGCTACATCAAGCCATGGCTGAGCTTGTGAGAATCCGGCGTAAGGCTCACTATTCCATTGCATTGGTGTACGAGAGTTATCACGAGATTTCTGCGCTAGAATCGCCATCATATCTTGATGAGCCACACCATCACGGTTAACCATGATGTCGTACATATTGGTACTCTCAACATCACGATACTGGCTGATGTCAGTATAGCCAGGGTTGGTCATACCAATCTCTTCACCTTGATAGATATAAGGCGTGCCTTGCATCATGTGCACAGAAGCAGCCAACATCTTGGCCGACTCAACACGATATTGCTGATCATCACCTAAGCGGCTCACGACTCGCGGTTGGTCGTGGTTACACCAGAATAGTGCGCCCCACCCTTTGCCATTCAATCCCGTTTGCCAGTGGTTAAAGATCGATTTGAGCTGTAAGAAATCAAACGGCGCATTGGTCCACTTCTCACCATTGGTGTAATCGACCTTAAGGTGGTGGAAGTTAAACACCATCGATAGCTCACTGTTATCAACGTTTGAGTATTGCTGGCAGTGTTCCAACGTGGTTGAAGACATCTCGCCTACGGTCACGCTGCCGTACTTCTGAAATACGGCTTCGCTGATCTCTTTCAGGTATTCGTGTACACGTGGACCATCGGTATAGAAACGACGGCCATCACCGATATCATCATTAGGAAAGTCTTGCTGCTTCGAAATCAGGTTGATCACATCCAAGCGGAAACCATCAACGCCCTTTTCTGCCCAAAAGCTGATAACGTCTTTCACTTCTTCGCGTACAACCGGGTTCTCCCAGTTAAGGTCGGCTTGCTCTTTCGCGAATAGGTGTAGGAAATACTGACCCGTCGCTTCATCCATTTCCCATGCATTACCACCGAACTTAGACTGCCAGTTGGTTGGTGCTTGGCCGTTTACAGGATCTTTCCATATGTAGTAGTCGCGGTATGGGCTGTTTTTATCACCCAATGCTGACTGAAACCACGCATGTTCTGTTGAGGTGTGGTTTACCACGATATCCATCACGATACGAATACCACGTTGGTGCGCTTCAGCCAGCAATAGGTCGAAATCTTCCATGGTGCCGAATTGCGGGTTAATCGCGTAGTAATCTGAAATATCGTAGCCGTTATCGATCATTGGGGATGCGTAAACTGGGGTTAACCAAATGGCATCCACACTCAAGTGTTTAAGATAATCCAGTTTTGAAATGATCCCTTTGATGTCGCCAGTACCTTTACTGCCACTGTCACAAAAGCTCTTTGGGTAGATTTGATAGATGGTTGCGGTTTTCCACCAACTTTCATCATGCTCAGTCATCGCCATCTCTAACACTCACTTACCAGAAAATATAAAATAAAAATCACCATGTGAATCATGGTCGAATAGCCGTTATAACTAAAAGAAAAAGCTATAACTAAGAGAAAAAGCGATGGCTCACTTTGGAGTCATCGCTTATTAAATGCATTACGCGTTGGCGGTTTCTAGTTCGCCTTTCATCTGTGCTCGTTTATAGAAGAACAGTGTTAACGTGACGGGTAGTACAATCGCCACCAGCATCGCAATTAAGTAAACAGACCAATATTGCGGTTGAATCGATAAGATGCCTGGCAAGCCACCAACACCGATACCATTCGCCATCACTCCTGCACTACCACAGATAGCAGCCGCAGCGGCACTGCCGATCATTGCGCTCAGCATTGGGAATTTGTATTTAAGGTTGATGCCGTACATCGCTGGCTCTGTTACACCTAAGTAAGCAGAGATTGCAGCTGGAACCGAGATATCTCGTTCGCCTTCGCGTTTGCTTAAGATGATGATGCCAACAACCGCTGAAGCTTGTGCAATATTTGATAGCGCAATCAAAGGCCAGATTGGTGTGCCGCCTAAGTCTTGCATCAGTTGTAGGTCGACGGCATTGGTTGTGTGGTGAATACCTGTAATAACCAAAGGTGCGTATAGGAAGCCAAAGACTACTGAACCAAGAATCGCAAAGTCACCCGTCATTGCCGCTTTAGCCGCGAATGCCACGCCATCGCCTAACATACGGCCAAATGGGCCAATGAAAGCGTGCGCTAGAATCACAGACAAAATAATCGATACGAACGGCACGACAACAAGGTACAGGTAAGAAGGAACAATACGCTTAAGGTTGGTCTCGATGAAGGCCAGAGCCACACCCGCTAACATCGCAGGGATCACCTGAGCCTGATAACCAACTTTCTCTATCACGAACAAGCCAAAGTCCCACACTTCAGGTACCGATTTACCTATCATGTAAGCGTTCATCAATTGCGGGGAAACCAAGGTCACACCGAGCGTGATGCCTAAAATAGGGGTTCCGCCGAGCTTCTTAACCGTTGCCCAACACACACCAACCGGAAGGAAGAAGAAAATAGCTTCGCCGATCAACCATAAGAAAGAGTGAACCGTTGCCCAGAATTGACTGATTTCAACTAGGGTTTTGCCGTCGAACATGCGAATGTCGCCAATCACATTACGGAAACCAAGAATCAAACCGCCAGTAATGATGGCAGGCAGCAGTGGTACAAAAATTTCGGCTAAATGGGATATACCACGCTCAAGGAAGTTCATATTTTGACGAGCAGCCAACTTCGCCTCATCTTTTGATGATGCATCTTTACCAGTTTGCTCAATCAAAAGTGCGTACACTTCATCAACTTCAGTGCCAATCACGACTTGGAATTGACCTGCGTTAGTAAAGCAGCCTTTTACCAGTTTAAGCTTCTCTAATTCTGCTTTGTTCGCTTGTTCCGTATCGTTCAATACAAAACGCAGTCGAGTTAGACAGTGGCTGACACTCGCAATATTCTCTTTGCCACCGACTAACTCGATAAGACGCGCAACGTCTTGCTTCGCTATCTTACTCATACTACCCCACCCTGGTTTCATTCAATTACTCTTCTAAACCATGCAGCTATAACCACTTCGATTTAGATTGATGGGAACATTCCCAATCACGATTATTATAATGCCCACATGAATGATAAATTAAAATGGGAACAGTCCCATTAATTGAAAGAGATCACACTCTAATTTTAATCTAAGCGGTTCAATTTCGCTTAATTGAGTGGATTATAGAATCGGAGATTGAGTGTGATGAGAGATCTCTGAATTGCCTAAAAGCTGAGAGATCAATAGATTAGCAGCCAGCTTACCTGCAGATTGGTAACCAGGATCAATGCTAAATACTCGTGGGAATAAGAAAGAGAGAAGATCATTGCCACCAACGCCGGTGACGACCACATCTTCACGTTGTAGTTCTTGCAGACGCTTGATTACACCAAGAGCCAGCGTATCACTGGCACAAACGATCGCTTGAGTCGCGGGAGTTAACACCTCATCCACCAGCTGATAAGCACTTTCGTGATGAAGTTGACCAGTACGATAGTTTGCCACTGAACCTGTGTTTTCACACCAATCGAGATAAGCCTTAAGACGCAGTTCACCGGTTGATTTATCACTAGGATCAACCCCGATAAAGCCAACGTCAGAGATCCCTTGATCCGATAAATGCACCAACGCACTATTGATCACCTGTTGGTTATCATAGTTAATCGACGTCACGTTCTCGGTATCCAGAGCAATCACCACCGCTTTGTGTTCCCAAGCTTCGATTGCCGGAATATCGCAGTCAGTAAAACCAAATACAATAATGCCATCAACGTTACGACGCTTTAGAACTTGCAGGTGCTCATTGGCTTTATCTCTATCAAGTTGGCTTTCCATGATCACGACATCGTAATCCGCTCGATACAACTCGGCCAGCATCGTACTTACCGCTTTGTTTTCAGAAGGAGAGTCCAGACGAGAAATGATTACGCCGATGACTTTTTGACTGCCACCGCGCATCGATTGCGCAGATTTTGAAGGCGTGTACCCAGATTCTTGAATTACTCTTTCCACCCTTTCACGGGTTTCAGGTTTCACTTTTGGATCATTGGTCAGAACGCGTGATACGGTTGACTTACCAACACCGGACAGCTTTGCAATATCAAGAATAGTGAGTTTTTTGCTCATAAAAAGTCTAACGTTAAAGGGAAGAGAAGAAAAAGTGAGGGTAGATTCCCTCACTTAACTGTTTGTAAATACTAGCAGTTCTTACTATGACTTACTTTTGGCAATTTCGATAGACTACGCGACCAAGTTCTAGACGCGCATTGTCACCTTTCGTGCGCAAAGTGATGCTGTTAATCATCTCTGAAGTGCCATCATCTAAGATGTATTTGGTTCCTGAGCCCGCTGGAACTTGAGTCAGGCGGTATTCATTATCAGGCAAGCGTAGTACCGCTTTTTTATTATCAAGGTAAGACACATCAAACGAGACGTCAGACTCACATTGATAAGTCGCGAATTGATCATTCGATGTTGCGCTATCAGTCTCAGGGGCTGCTGATTTAGAGCACCCAACCAATGCTACTGTACATAGAGATGCTACCAACATAGCTTTCATACTTCGTTCCTCATCTTTATATAGTCAACGACACTTAGCCTATTCACAGGTTCGAACAAACCTAATGTAAGTGCCTAATGATAGGTCCATACCTTAGTGATAAATAAAACGTTTAGCCTTTTAAGAAAGCGGGTACGTCTTTAATGCTATCAAGTACCACGCTAGCCAACGCTTCACCTTTTTCAGTGATGGGTTTACCCGTTCTTACCAAGACTTTAGTACCAACACCTGCTGCTTCTGCAGCCATCATGTCTTCCGCTTTATCGCCGATCATGACCGAGTTAGCCATATCAATCTTCAGAAAGTCACGAGCAGAAATGAACATGCCTGGCTTTGGCTTACGACATTCACAATCTTGCTTGTAGTCACCAATACCGTGCTCAGCGTGGTGAGGACAGTAATAAATGCCATCGAGCTCGACACCATTATCAACAAAGTTCCAATCCATCCACTGCGTTAAAGAAAGAAAACGGTCTTCACTAAACATGCCGCGAGCAATACCAGATTGGTTGGTCAATAGCACCAATAAATAACCCATATCTTTAAACGCTTTCGCCGCTTCAAACACACCATCGATGTATTCAAAGTCATGCTCATCATGTACGTAGCCGTGATCAACGTTAATCACTCCATCACGATCTAAAAAAACAGCAGGTTTAGACAAAATTTTGTTCTCTATCAACTCTCTATTAATCATTAATTATTACACGCTTTATTTGCTTCATCACTATCTATTTAGTTTTGCGTTCGTTAACGATTTGTTTCTAGCTTAGCCATACAATCGACGTTTAGCCGTCTAGACGTAAAAATATCTATTGACTTAGATCATAGAACACCATAGCATCGTCTGTAAATCGAGCGAGCTATCGACATATTATTCTGTTCTACCTGCACGGGTTTCTCTATGATTAAAGTGAATCAAGTCAACAAGGTTTTTTATCAAGGCACTAAAGAAATCAATGCCTTAATTGATATCAACCTCCACATTCCTCAAGGTCAAATCTTTGGAGTCATCGGCTCTTCTGGTGCAGGCAAAAGTACCCTGATCCGTTGTGTAAATATGTTGGAAGCTCCGACCTCTGGTGAAGTGATTGTTGACGGTATCGACCTAACAAAACTCAGCAAATCAGAACTTAGCGAAGCGCGCCGTAACATCGGCATGATATTCCAGCACTTCAACCTGCTGTCTTCTCGTACTGTATTTAACAATGTAGCACTGCCTCTAGAACTTGCTGGTAAAGATAAAGCGATTATTGAAGCGAAAGTCAGCGAGTTACTTGAACTGGTTGGCCTTGCTGATAAGCGTGACACCTACCCGGCAAACCTAAGTGGTGGTCAAAAGCAGCGTGTGGCGATTGCTCGCGCACTGGCCTCTGACCCGAAAGTACTGCTATGTGATGAAGCCACCAGCGCATTGGATCCAGCAACAACTCAATCTATCCTTGAGCTGCTGCGTGAAATCAACCGCAAGCTGAACATCACTATCCTGCTTATTACACACGAGATGGATGTGGTTAAAAGCATTTGTCACGAGGTTGCGATCATTGGCGGCGGTGAATTGGTAGAGAAAGGTACAGTCGGTGACATCTTTGCTCATCCGAAGACAGAGCTAGCGCATCAGTTTATTCGCTCAACGTTGGATCTGACGATCCCTGAAGATTACCAAGCACGTTTGCAAGAGACTCGCGTAAACAGCAGCTACCCGCTGGTGCGTCTTGAGTTTACTGGTGCAACGGTTGATGCTCCGCTAATGACGCAAATCGCACGTAAATTCAATATCGATGTCAGCATCTTAAGTTCTGACCTTGATTACGCCGGTGGCGTGAAGTTCGGCATGATGGTCGCTGAACTGTTCGGTAATGAAGCAGATGATAATGCTGCTATCCAATTCCTACGCGACAACAATGTAAAAGTAGAGGTGCTTGGTTATGTCCTTTAGTTTCAACGAGATTGCTGACTGGATCAGCCTTAACGGTAACCTTCTATTAGGCGCAACAGGCGAAACGCTTTACATGGTTGCTGTTGCAGGCATTGTTGGCTTCGCGGTCGGTATTCCACTAGGCGTGATTCTGCATACGACTAAAAAAGGTGGCCTGTTAGAGAACACCAAAGTAAACAAGATTCTAGGTGCGATTGTGAACGTGGGTCGTTCAGTACCTTTCTTAGTTTTGATGGTTGCGATTATTCCACTGACTAAGATGCTGATTGGTACCTTCATCGGTACAACAGCAGCGATTGTTCCACTGACGATTGGCGCTATCCCATTCGTGGCTCGACTTATCGAAAGTGCACTACTTGAAGTACCAACAGGTCTAGTGGAAGCGGCCCAATCAATGGGCGCAACACCAACACAAATCATCAATAAGGTTCTGCTTCCAGAAGCACTACCGACTATCATCAACTCAGTAACGATTACGCTAGTGACTCTGGTGAGCTACTCAGCAATGGCCGGTACTGTAGGCGGTGGTGGCCTAGGTGATGTCGCGATTCGTTACGGATTCCACCGCTACGATGTGACCATCATGGCTGTGACAGTAGTGATGTTGATTGTGCTGGTACAAATTATTCAATCAATCGGTGATTCATTAGTTCGCCGCGTTGACCACAGATAAAGACTCACACATAAAGATTAGAGTCGTCTGAACCTAATTAAATAGATTTATTAAAAGGAGATTATTATGAAATTTAACCTTAAAGGTTTACTAACTATCGCAGCAGCAGCTTCAGCGCTAGTTCTAGCAGGTTGTGGTGATAAAGAAGTGGATACTTCTAAAGTAAAAGTTGGCGTAATGGCAGGTGCAGAAGCGCAAGTTGCTGAAGTGGCAGCTAAAGTAGCGAAAGAGAAATACGGCCTAGACGTTGAACTGGTTACTTTCACGGATTACGTAACACCAAACGCAGCTCTAGATGATGGTTCTATCGACATCAACGCATTCCAACACGCACCGTACCTAGATCAGCAAGTGGCTGACCGTGGCTACAAGCTAACTATCGCTGGTAACACGTTTGTTTACCCAATTGCGGGTTACTCTAAAGAAGTGAAATCGGTAGACGAAATCCAAGACGGTGCTCGTATTGCTGTACCAAACGACCCTACAAACCTAGGTCGCTCTCTACTTCTTCTTGAGCAACAAGGTCTTCTTGAACTTCGTGAAGGCGCAGGTCTTCTAGCTACAGTTCGCGACATCGTGGGTAACCCTAAGAACCTAACGATTGTTGAACTAGACGCAGCTCAACTGCCACGTTCTCTTGATGATGTTGCTCTATCTATCATCAACACAACTTACGCGAGCTCTATCAACCTGACTCCACAAAAAGATGGCGTATTCGTTGAAGACAAAGATTCTCCTTACGTAAACCTAATCGTTTCTCGTGAAGACAACCTAAACGCTGAAAACGTACAAAACTTCGTTAAAGCTTACCAAACTGAAGAAGTGTACAACGCAGCTTCTGACATCTTCCAAGGTGGCGTCGTTAAAGGTTGGTAATCAACTAAATAACAGCACTGTATAGATACCCGAAGGGGCTGACATAACGTCAGCCCCTTTTTATTGGTTAGGATTTACCAGGAAGTTCGACTTACCACCAAGCTTCCACTTGCATACCAACACTCATTTCACTGTTTTTACCTTCACCGAAGGCATTGTCGTTTTCAGCATCATTCAAGTAAGTGGCGAAGATACGGAATTCAGGACGAGACCAGAAACCCACTTGTGGAACCCAAGCCTGAGCGATTGTGAATTTACCACCTGCCCCATCTTGGTTATCAATCGTTTCTACAAAACCACCAATTTCAAGGATGGTACGCATGCGCTTGTCCCACTTATAAAGCGGACGAATGACGGCACTGAAAGAGTCATCATCACTATTATTAGCACCCACACCGGTTGACGCGGCATAACGCACAGTGTGGCCAAACTCGATGTTCTCACCAATCGCAAGCACGCCCCAGTTAATCAAACGGAAGCCATCGGCGTCATTGTTGTTTGCATCACGAACGATGCCTTTACCCGTTCCAAAAGTCGTCATCTGCTCGGCATAACCAGAGTTAGCAACCTGTAGAATGGTTTTGTTGAAGCCGCCAGATAGGTTTTGATTCAAGCTCGCCGTTAGCATTACGCTGTCATCCGCATCCACCGTTTGACCTTGTTTTTCATTGGCGAAGTTCATATCAATACCGACCTCAAGATCAGCATTGCTCCACAATGGAATGCCCGCATAACGTATATCAGCAATCATGGCTGTGGTTTCTTTGCCATCAAACACATCGCCAGTCACCGTGTCTTGAATCAAAGCCACCGATACTTTACCAGGGCCTAGGTTGATGTGTTCAACGCCGGCTCCAATACCACTTACATCCCAGTAGTAGTTATCAACGATGTGCACATCATGACGTTGGTAGTAGCGCTCACCCGCCCAAATCCCAATGTCCTTATCTTCAAAAAGCCCCACCGCCTGAACATTCAATTGCACCACATCCACGCTTTTATCCGCGGCATTCTCATCTTGGCCTTGCCAGTACGACAACATGGAATCAACTAAAAATGAAACGTCGTCCTCAGCATACACTTCTTTCTTAAAGCCAAACTCACCATACAGGTCATTTTCGTTGCCGAGTCGGCCAACTTTACTCACCTCCCACTTGCTGTTTGAGCCGCCTTCATTACTCAGGCCAACGCCGCCGCGCATGTAGCCATTGAACTCCAATGGCGTGGTTTCATCAGCGTATAAATTAGGAGCAAGTAAAGCAGTAGAGAGTGCAGCAGCAATAGGTAACAGTTTCATCGTCCATTCCTTTCAGATCTAGAATCAGGTTATTATTTATAAATGGGAACATTCCCATGGGATCGATCCCATTTATATTGAGCAGAATATAAATTGAAAGAGAACTGATTGATTATTGTGATCAGGATAACTATTGAGATAACTAAAAGTTGATGGGTGTTGGATTATTTCAATGAATACATTGGCGCTACAGAAAGAGCTGAGTATCACGTTCTGTGCGTATTTAAAGGGGAAAAGGATAACGATAAGAGAGTAACAAAGATCAAGCTAAGACAGGTAACGAAGTCACGGCATCGGGGATGATACAAGGTGCTAAACATTTAATATAAAAGGAAAAAAATATCGGAGCACTAAATAGCACTCCGATATCTAAAGCATGACGCTTAAATAACTACAAGAAGACTACTTCAGGTGATCCCAAGAGATGTTTGACACCAATCGGCAGTCATCACACTTGAAATAGAAAATATCGTGGATAGGCGCATCTAGCAGCCATTCACCACCACATTGCGGGCATTTGCGCTCTTTTTCATCTTTCAGGCTGATCCCACCGACACGGTATAAGTAGTAGTAGGTTGGAACCTTAGTCAGATACTCAATGCGCCCTCTTAGACCCCAACCGCGTTTAAACAGCACACTCTTCGTGTCACTGATCTCGGTTAGCGTTGCATGTTCCGCGCGACAACCACCACCCATTTGTACTTCATCACAGGCTTGCCATTCGGTCTGCCATTTCAACACGGCTTTATGGTCGCCATTGAAGGTAGGTGGATTGCGATACAAAGGGATTGGTAGCAAGCTATCGCCACTACGCAGCGGTGAACAGGTGTGCACGAATGTCGTGTATAACACCTGCCAGCTTGGTGTTTCATCTTCTGCCACTTCTTCTGAGTTCAGATCTCGACCGAGCAAACGCATTTTAGGCGCTAGTAGGCTCGCGTTAGACAAGCGATCAAAACACACTTTCACAAAGTCTGAGTGATTCCGCGGGTGCAAGCTATCTTGCTCCGGGCACACAACGCGAACATAGAATTCCCCATCGCCCATCACGATTGGGAACTCACGACCTAACACTTGTCCGTTATAACGAAGTGCATCCATTAAGCCATTAACCGCCTTGTCGACAGCGCTTACCGTTGTGTTATCAAAACACTCAAATTGAAGTTCTAGTACGTACATCTATTTATACCGCTGGTTGTAGCTTTTCTAAAAATTCTGCCAATGTCTCGGCGAGCACATCACGATTTTTGGTACCTAAGCGCTCCAAAATCACGTTACCCGTTAGGTTACAGATAGAGATAACATCCAGCTCAGCATCGGTCGCGGCAATGAAAACCGTTGGTTTTAGCTTCAAGCGACGCTGAGTTACTAGGTGACCCAAAATGTTTTCTTGTAGGCATTCGAAGTCTTCATCACTCCAAATCTGTAACAGAGTCAATTCGTTACCATCGAAAGTTGCGTTCATATCTGCGCTGAATTGTGCGCCGTAGAAAGTTTTGATGTCTTCATGCAGAGTCAACTCAATACCGGTTTCAACGTTGGTGAAATCCGCGAATTGCTCACGTGGATAGTGCTTCCACAACACGGCATCGCCACTCTTTTCTTCTACGCATGGCGATACGATGTCCACCAACTCCTCATTACGAGGTAAGCTTTGGTGTTTCTGCTGCCACGCGTCAACGTATCGCTGACTAAAAGAAAGTAGTGCGTCTTGAGCACGTTGAGTCATGAAAATCTCCTAAACACAAAATAATAAATAGAATCCGAGCCCTTTCCGCGCCGATTAAGCGATGACTTAATGACAGGGTAAGGGGGATTCAGTAAAATCGACCCCATTCTAATCGAATTTGAAACGAAAGTATGAGCAAATATTCTGACGCAAAAGAGCTAGCGGGTTTAACCCTTGGCCAAAAAACTGAGTACTCTAACCAATACGATGCAAGTTTATTGCAACCAGTGCCTCGTAGCCTTAATCGCGATGATCTTGCGCTAAACGGCGAGCTGCCTTTTGTTGGTCATGATATTTGGACGATGTACGAGCTTTCGTGGCTAAACACCAATGGTCTACCACAAGTGGCTGTCGGTGAAGTTTTCATCCCAGCAACCAGCCCAAATTTAATTGAATCAAAATCTTTCAAGCTGTACCTGAACAGCTACAACCAGACTCAATTTGAAAACTGGGATCAAGTAACCGAGCGCCTGACCCAAGATTTGTCGGCATGTGCAGGCGAAACGGTGATTGTGAATGTAAACTCAGTAACCGACTACACTAACCAACCTATCGTGACGATGGAAGGTGACTGTATCGACAACCAAGACATCCAAATCACTAGCTACGACTTTGAAGCGTCGCTGCTTGAAGGCGCTGCTGGCGAACAAGACGTTGAAGAAACACTGCACAGCCACCTATTGAAGTCGAACTGTTTGATCACCAATCAACCGGATTGGGGCAGCGTTGAGATCGCATATTCTGGTAAGCAAATTGACCGTGAAGCTCTGCTACGCTATTTAGTTTCTTTCCGTGAGCACAATGAATTCCACGAACAATGTGTTGAGCGTATCTTCACTGACATCATGAAATACTGTGCACCTTCGAAGCTAACTGTGTTCGCACGTTACACACGTCGTGGTGGTCTGGATATCAACCCATACCGTTCAACAGAGCAAGATAGACCAAGCCACAATAAGCGTATGGCTCGCCAATAATCAGGCGAGAACCACCCACACTTATTTGAACCTACCAAATCTTTAAAGGGACATTGAAATGCGTTGGTTATACGTTGTTAGTCTATTTATTTTAAGCTTAAGCACATCGGTCAATGCGTCGGTTTATTCGTCGGCGCTACTCAATGAAGCCAATAATTTGGTTGAGATCGAGCCGAGCCAAGCAAAACAAATGGCCAACAGCTACCTAACGCTGCGTGTCCTTTCTGATCAACGCGAGAAAAGCCCTTCAGCTATTTCTCGCGAAGAGACAGACTCCTCGATTCGAACACCAAACAGCAGTATCGATGCGTATAAGATCTTAGCCAAAGCGGAATACAACCTTGGCAATATGCGTATTGCGATTCAGCACATCGACAAAGCCTCCGAGCTAGCGCAAACCTATAAGCTTGATTACCTAAAAATAGATCTTCAGATCCTAAAAGTTCGCTTACTTTGGCTGAGTGATAGAAAATCAGCCAAAGCAAAATCAGAGCTCACTAACATTGAAACAAATCTAGAGTCGGTGAATAAAACCTTACGCTTAACGGAAGGCATTACCTATCGCTTGATCATGTTGAAAGCCGACATCGCCTCTTACGACAACAAGATCGATGAAGCCGAAAAGTTCTATCAAGAAGCCAAAACCTATCTCGATCAACGTTACTCTGAAAAAGTCACCATCGACTACCATATCTCCGTCGGCGAGTTTTATCTGACTCACAAAGAGTACAACCACGCGTTATCCGAGTTGTTGTATGGCTACTGGAAATCAGTAGAGGGCAATCTAAGTTCACGTTTGGCCAAGGTCAACCGCCTACTTGCGCAGCTTTTCTTTGAGCGCCAAGTGTTGGATAAAGCGTTAGAACACCTATCTCAAGCCGCTGATTTCTATGACAACTTTGAAAACTCGCCTGTCTTAGCACAAGTGCTTAAGAAAATGGGGGATGTGTACTTCTATCAAGGGAAATATAACCTTGCCTTGGTACACTTCTTCAACGTTCTTGATCACGAAAGCACTGACCGAGATATCCACCAAGTCATTGATATCCGACTAAGTCTATCGGCGACCTACTTACGCCTTTATAACTACCCTCTAGCAGAACAGTACCTAACCCGTGCCCTTGAGCTGCTGGAATATACCGACATTCCAAAGCTGGAAGGCCGTGCTGCACTGTTATCTGCAGGGTTAGCGTATCACCTACAAGAAAGCGAAGACGTGATAAAGCATGCGACACGTGCACTTGAGATCTCACGCCAGATAGAGAACATGCGCCTTTCACAACGCTCGTACTACTTACTTTCTTTGGGTTATGAACAGGCAGGTCGTCCACAGCAAGCATTGGCAAACCTCAAGCAATACAACAGCCTTGTCTCTCTAGAGCAGCAAAAACTCAACCGTGTTGGCGAAGACGCGTTCCGTCAACAGAAAGAATTTGCCGAACAAACCCTGCACTACGCAGGCCAAGCGCAAGAGCTAGAAAAGTACAAACTAGAGCATCGCAAGTTCCAGAAAATATCGTTCGCCCTATTCTTGTTCAGTATTATCTTGTTCTTCTTTGTGCTTCGCCGTGGCTACCTCATTCAAACCTTAGCCAAAGAAGTCGACTCACTACGAACAGACCTGTTTACGCACTCACGATCTAAGCTCCCGAACCTCAGAATGCTCAATGCCAAGCTGTCCAATTCGCTAGAACAAACCAGCCAGACCTTCGAACAGTGGCAACTTGGCGAATTGATTCATGAGCCACTCAACGACCGCTTACGCTTCGTGATGATTGATTTACCGTTCTTACGCAATATGTACACGCAGAACGGTTACAAAGCCGGTCTAGAACTGGAAGACGCTTTCGGTGAATTCCTAAAATCTAAGCTTGAAGGCCCAGCTCGTGTCTACCACTTCTCGGATGCGAACCTGCTTTATATCGAGCCAAACGCGGACCGTGATTTGTCGCCTGAGGACATGTTCAGAAAGATTCAGTCTTGGGTGAATGACTTCGAAACAGAGCGAAACATCAACCGAACGGTCCGTATGGGCATCGCTGACTACCCATTCTTGCCACGCGCTTACACCGCAATTAACGATCAAGAGCTGCTCGACGTATTGTTGATGTCGACCAATCTCGCCCGTGAGATCAGTCTCAAAGAGCGCAGTAGCCAATGGGTCTATCTAAAAGCTATCGATAATGCACCAGCAGCGAGCCTTGCAACTGGTAACATAAGAGAAGCGTGTAAACATGCGATTAATCAAGGGTTAATAAAAATACAATCCTCGTACCAGAATGAGGACAACATCAAAAAAATGCTAAAAGATGACTGATTTGCGAGCGGTTAAGAGCAGCAAGTCGTGACCTTATTTTTAGTTTTGTTATTATCGATGTAACGGAATTTCATCAAAATGATCGAGATCGGTCTACGCGGCGCTAATAAATACATCTATGGGCATTCTTGAAAAAGACATTCAGGCGCAACTCCACCAGCTGAAATCTCAGTTGGAGCAGGTCCGTTTGACGCAAAGAGACACCTCGTTCAAGTTTATTAGAGAACAGAAAGTTCTAAAGCGTATCGTCACGTCTTTAAGTGATGCATGTGTTGGTAGTAACAGCCATTTAGATGAAAACCTCATTGCCCTTAGGGAAGAGCTAGAAAAGCAAAAAGACATTAGCTCAATGATCCCAAAACTGGCAGTATTAGAAAGGATGCTTAAGCAGAAAACGTTGGCTATGGATAAACAGAACGGGTATCTGGACGATAGCATTAAGCACAGTGGGGAAACGCTGCAGCGCATAACTGGCCTTCCAGCACAGCTCAAACGCGACCTACGAAACTTACTTAGCTTCTCCGAATGCAATGGCAGTCAGAAAGTCGACCACGCCATGAAACTTCTCGGTATTTATGAGCGTGCCATAAAGATTATGGCGAATAACTCACGCACCCATTTTGCTGACGCTGCGCACTCTCCGGAACAAGAGCTCCTTTCCGACCTATCAAACGAACTACAACATCTGATCACTGAACTCGACTTCGAGGGTGAATCGGGTGATCTGCTTACCGATATTCGAGCGAAGCTGCTGCTTGGTGTTTCCACACAAAACCTACTTGAGCTAACACTTCAGATCCTCAAACTGGTTATTGAAGGCACCAACCTAGAACGTAAGAAGTCTGAACAATTCATCGATCAGCTTAATTCTTCTTTAGCGTCCAGCATCAAAACGGCAGACCAAAATGCCGACCAGAGCCAGAGCTACTTTGAGCACCGACAAGGTCTAAACTCTGAGTTAAATGAACTAGTCACTAGAAGCCAAAGCTCGGTAGATAAAGCGAAAGATATTGATAGTTTAAAGCTGTCAATTAATCCGCTACTCAGTGAAATCGCCTCTCTTTCGGAAAGGCTGAACCACGCAGAGCAAAAAGAACAAGCTCTGATAGAGAGAATGAGTTACGGAAAGACTCAGTTAGATTCACTCTATGAAGTGACGCAAGATTACCGTAAGCGCTTGGAAGATCAGGCTCAGCGTATGCTGCTTGATCCTCTAACCAAGGTTTACAATCGCACTGCCTTTACTGATCGCTTAGAGCTTGAGTATCGCCGCTGGATCCGCGCGCAACACTCGCTACGCGTAGTACTGCTCGACATCGACAACTTCAAAGCAATTAACGATAGCTTTGGTTACACCGCGGGCGACAAAGCACTCAAGATCATCGCAAGAACTATTACCAAAGAAGCAGGCACCACCGATACTGTGGCACGTTTTTCAGGTGAAGAGTTTGTGTTATTGCTGCCAGAGCAAACCGATGAATATTGCCATCAGGTGATTCAGAACATTCAAACTCAAGTAAGCCGCCTGCCCTTTAAATTCCGTGACCAGCAAATCACGATCACTTTATGCGCGGCAAGTACTCAGTTTAAAGAGTCAGATACACCTGAAGAAGTGCTAGAGCGACTCAATAAGACTCTAAATAAAGCAAAACAACGCGGTACCAACCAACTTGTTTGGCACTAGGCCAGCCCTAGATTTAATTTATTTCATTTTTTCAAATACTTATCACATACCATTTCCCTCAATGTTTGCTAAGCTAATGATTAACATTCGCTTAACAAGCATTCATGGCAAGCAACGCTGTCGTATCCGTTTCGTCTGGTTAACTCTCTCCTACCTTTAACCAAACACTTTCAACGTTTGCTTCTCACTCTCGAGCCAGAGGGTCACTTCAACGTCCCCTGCTCTTTTCAACAAGGAGGCACTATGATCACTCATATCAGCCCTGCCGGTAGCATGGATTTACTCTCTCAACTTGAGGTTGAGCGTCTTAAGAAAACCGCGTCTAGTGATCTATACCAACTGTATCGTAACTGTACGTTAGCGGTACTCAACTCAGGTAGCCACACCGACAACTCCAAAGAGCTACTCGACAAGTATCAATCGTTTGATGTTGAGGTAGTGCGACGTGAGCGTGGTATCAAACTCGAGCTGAGCAACCCACCAGAGCATGCCTTTGTCGATGGTGAGATCATCAAGGGTATCCAAGAACACCTATTTTCAGTGCTGCGTGACATTGTTTACGTCAACATGCACCTCGCAGATAACCAAAGGCTCAACCTGACTAATGCCACTCACATTACCAACCTCGTATTTGGTATTCTGAGGAATGCAGGCGCACTTACGCCGGGCATCGAGCCTAACCTGATCGTGTGTTGGGGTGGTCACTCAATTAATGCCACTGAATACCAGTACACTCGCGAAGTGGGTAATGAACTGGGCCTACGTGAGCTGAACATCTGTACCGGTTGTGGACCGGGTGCGATGGAAGGGCCAATGAAAGGCGCGGCTATTGGTCACGCTAAGCAACGTTATACTGATCATCGTTACTTAGGGCTGACAGAGCCTTCAATCATTGCCGCTGAGCCACCAAACCCGATAGTAAACGAACTGGTGATCATGCCAGATATCGAGAAGCGCCTTGAGGCATTCGTTCGTATGGCGCATGGCATCATCATTTTCCCAGGCGGCCCAGGCACGGCCGAAGAGCTGCTGTACATCTTAGGGATCATGATGCACCCGAATAACGCCGAGCAGCCAATGCCGATTGTCCTAACTGGCTCGAAAGAGAGTGAAGCGTATTTCCGCTCGATCGATAAGTTCATTGGTGAAACTCTAGGGCCTGATGCACAGAAACATTATGAAATCGTGATTGATGACCCAGCACGCGCTGCGAAAATCATGAAACAAGCGATGCCAGATGTGCGCTCTCACCGTAAAGAGACTGGCGATGCCTACAGCTACAACTGGTCACTGCATATTGAGCCTGAGTTCCAACTGCCATTCGACCCAACACACGAATCTATGGCGGCGCTTGATCTTCATATGGACCAAAAAACAGAAAGCCTAGCCGCTAATTTACGTAAAGCGTTCTCAGGCATTGTGGCTGGTAACGTCAAAGCAGAGGGTATTCTGGAGATCGAGAAGCACGGCCCATTCCTAATTGATGGCGACAAAGAGCTAATGACCAAGATGGACCAACTGCTGAATGACTTTGTTGAGCAACATCGAATGAAGTTACCGGGAGGGACCGACTACGTGCCTTGCTATAAAATCGCCTCACGTGATTAAGGCGTTTACGTTACCAACGTTTCAACTCACCAAGTGATACGTTACTATAAGGGGCTAGCAGCCCCTTTTTTATTGCCTATTTAGTGGAAACTTATGTCTATCCATCTTGTTATTATCGATGCCTTAAACCTCATCCGACGCGTGCACTCTGTTCAGCCGGATCCAACCGATATAGCAAGAACCATTACCACCACAATTCGCACTCTCAATAAGATTCTGAATGAATCAAAGCCCACCCACATCATCGCGGTATTTGATCACCATTTACAAGACCGTGGCTGGCGCGCAGATGTGCTTCCTGCTTATAAGCAGAATCGTAAACCGATGCCAGAACCATTGATGAAAGGCCTTGATGCTATTCAACAAGCTTGGTGGGAGTTAGGCATTGATTCACTGCTGTCTGATGGCGATGAAGCGGATGATCTCGTCGCAACACTGGCAAAGAAAGTGGCTGACCACGGAGAAACCGTCACCATCGTCTCGACGGATAAGGGCTACTGCCAACTGTTGTCACCAACGCTTCAGATCCGAGATTACTTCCAGCACCGCTGGTTAGATAAACCCTTTATCGAAGCTGAGTTTGGCGTTAAACCTGAACAACTGGCGGATTACTGGGGATTAACGGGCGTAAGCTCAAGCCAAGTACCGGGCATCCCAGGTATCGGGCCAAAAGCAGCCAAAGAGATATTGACCACTTACCCAGATATCGAAGCGGCCTATCAATCAGAAGATCTGCCGAAAAAATATCGTAAGAAGTTCGACGAACACATCGAATCCGCTCGTGTATGTAAGCAAGTATCGGCACTCAAAACCGATATTGATTTAGGGTTCAACCTGCAAGATATTCGTTACGAAGCAAACGCTTAAGTCGCTGTGACTCGATAATATTGATACAAAAAATGCCCCTTAAAGGAGCATTTTTTATCACTGACACACTAACGTAAATATTAGTGCGGTGAGATGTTTGAAAGCGCCTGAATATGAACCGTGATCTCTTCGCGATCGTGGTAAAGGTGCTTAGCCTGCATCTTAAACTTCACTTTGTTCTCAATAAGGAACACTTTCAGGTTCTCGATATCTTGCAGTACTTCATCGTAACGACCTTTCATAGGCAGTTTAAGGTTGAACAGTGCTTCTTTCGCCCAGCCTTTGATGATCCACTCCCCCATAAGGTGTGCAACACGAGCTGGCTTCTCTACCATGTCACAGATAATCCAAGTTACGTTCTTACGGTCTGGTTCAAACTTAAAGCCATCCACCATGTGGTGCTTAATTTGACCTGTTTCCATTAGGCTGTCTGCCATCATGCCGTTATCAACACAGTGAACGAACATCGAGCGCTTAACCAATTGGTAAGTCCAACCACCTGGACATGCACCTAAATCAACACCCCACATACCTGGAGCCAAACGCTCGTCCCACTCATCACGAGGGATGAATACGTGGAATGCTTCTTCTAGCTTCAATGTAGAACGGCTTGGCGCATCTGATGGGAACTTCAGACGAGGGATACCCATAAAGAACTGGGAGTTGTTCGTTGGGTAAGAGTAACCAACAAAACAGTGGCCCGGAGCGATGAAGCATAAATGAAGCACAGGCTTCTTAGCGTTATCTTTCGCAGTCATCAGGCCTTTACCACGCATAGCTTGACGCATCGGCACGGTAAATTTACGGCAGAACTTCAAAAGCTCTTTTGCTTCGTTAGTATCTGGCGTTTCAATACGGATATCACCACAACGAGGGAAACCTTCTTTCTCAGAAAGCGCCTCAAGAATTGGAGAAATACGGTCATCGGTTGGCAGGTCTTTAATTTCAACAGCCACTGCCAACATTTGACGAGCAAAGATCAGTGATTGGAAATCGATCTCTTTGATCAACTTGTCCGCTTCACCTGCTTGATAACATTCAAACAATACAAAGCCTGTATTGTTCTTTAAGCGAGGAAAACCAAACACTTCCAGTTGTGTTGCCTTGTCTTGAATTTCGCCAGCACATTCTTTTTCAAAACCAGAGCGACAATAAAGTAGTACGTGTTTCACTGAGTTACCTCTTTTATATTCAAAGCAGCGAAGGAGAAGACTCCCCAACCAATGATAAATAGTAGACCACCAAACGGAGTGATAGGGCCAAACCATTTTATTCCTGTCAGTGCTAAGCCATAAAGGCTGCCACTAAAACAAAGGATGCCGATGATAAAGCAAATTGCCGCAATGAAAAAATATTTTTGTGATTTAGCGCCAAGTTTCATCTGCAGCAGAGCGCCACACGCCAATATCGCTAGAGTATGGATAAATTGGTACTGAACACCCGTCTCAAACACGCCTAGCAGATATTCAGACAAGATAGCTTTCAAACCGTGAGCTGCAAATGCGCCAAGCATCACAGCAACCGCACCAGAGATGCCAGCAAACGTGAGTAAATACTTACTTCTCATTGAGTACCTCTTTGATAAACGCTGATAACTTCTCAACGGTTAACGCAATATTCTGCTGCTCGGTGTAACCAGAACTCTTACGAGGTTTAAAGCTGTGGTCGCCATCGGGAATAAATTCAACACGAATAGAATCAGACAGATCAAAATCAGCAAACTCTTCACGCTTACCAAAGGTATCGCGCTCACCTTGTAAAATGAGGCATGGCTTTGCTAACTCAGCCAGATGCTCACCTTTGTATTTCTCGGGTTTACCTGGTGGGTGGAAAGGAAAGCCTAAACACGCCATTGCGGCCACCTTATCAAGTTCAGACAAATGGCTCGCCATACGCCCTCCCATCGACTTACCACCAATCACAAGCTTACCGGCATCAACCTGCTCAATAATCTCTTGATAGGCTTCAAGTAGCTTAGGCGCTCTGTCAGGTGGACGACGCTTACCATCTTCAGCACGTTTAATCATGTAAGGGAAGTTGAAACGAATCACTCGTATCCCTTTAAAGGCTAACCCTTTGGCTACCGACTGCATGAACTCATGCTCCATGCCTGCGCCAGCACCATGGGCAAAGATAAAGGTGATGGGATTGTCTTCACCATCAATGATGACGTTATTCATCGAGTAAGTCCTCTTGTTCACTTTGCGCTTTCGCTAGCATCCAGTCGCGGAAGGTAGCAATACGACCCATGTCGGCTTGTTTCTCATGACAAACCACATAGAAGGCGTTCTTACTCACCAACACTTCATCAAAAGGCGCAATCAAACGACCCGCTTCGATTTCAGGCTGCGCCAACACGTTGTTACCCAGAGCAATGCCCTGGCCGTGAGCCGCTGCCTGCAGCACCATGGTTGAGTGACTGAAGATAGGGCCGTGATTAACGTTTACCCCATCGATGCCATTTTGCTTAGCGAACTGTTTCCAATCCTTTCGAGAAGTATCATGCAATAGCGTATGACATGCTAAATCACTGAGAGATTCTAATGGTTTTACTCCTAGCAGCACGGAAGGTGAGCAAAGAGGGATCAAGTATTCTTGGTAAAGCTTATCGGCTCTAAGCCCCGACCAATTACCTCGGCCATAATAGATAGCGACGTCTACATCATCGGTTAGCGAGCCTTCATCCATATCAACGGCTTTGATTCTTACATCAATATCAGGCTCTTGCTGATTAAAGTCAGCGAGCCTTGGTACCAACCATTGAATAGCAAAACTCGGCGGTAAACTGATGGTCAATGCGCCCTTCTCACTTCGCTCCAGCACTTTGTCTGTCGCTTCTGCTAGTGATGTGAAAATATCTTTGATATCTAAGAAGTAGCTTTGACCTTCTTCAGTTAGCAGCAAAGAGCGGTTTCTTCGGCGAAACAGCTTCAAAGATAAGAATTCTTCAAGCGCTTTGATCTGATGACTGACTGCCGCTTGAGTAACAAACAACTCTTCTGCAGCACGCGTAAAACTCAAGTGTCGAGCTGCAGCTTCAAACACTCTTAGCGAGTTTAATGGGGGTAATCGACGAGACATAGTTACTCTCTAAATAAGCATTAGTTTTTTTTATCTGAAACATTATAATTTGTCCATTGCCTAGCAGCCAGAGAAATTCTATATTTCATCCCGCAGCAGCTAGCCTGAACGGCTTGATTCTCTCTAGAATCAATTGGCTTAGCTCCTGCGATGTTGTGTTTGCAAACTCGTTCTTTTCGAGTTGGGTAGAGTTCTACCAAATGTTTTGTTGCAGTTTATACTGAAACGAGGCATGTACTTCCTGTATTTATTTTGACCTGTCTGTCAAATTTGTTTACACCGCCTTATGGGCGGTGTTTTTTTATGTGCAAAGAAATGTAACAACAAGTTTATCAATAGCTGTGCTAATTAATCTTTATTATTTTTCATCGCCAATCACAGAATCAGACACCCACTCAAATAATCAACTGAACACATACAAATAGCACCATTGAGTTGCACTAAAAAGTAACAGAATACTTCAAGATACTCACACTTCTTCGGTACTTATAAACCCGTTTAGAACACACTCTTTCTATCAATCAAAAATTTCAAAGCTGAGCATGACGATAGCACGCCCAAACTCACGCCTCTGTCTGACTACTGTAAATCATTCACAATAGAAAATAAAAAAGCCGCTTACTTTTCAGTAAACGGCTTTGCAAAATGATTAACGCTTGGTCAACACACCACTATGGGCGGTAAACCTTAACGTTATGGAAGCCCTGCTCTTGTAGGTAAAGTGCCTGTAGACGGCTCATTACACCACGGTCACAGTACAGCAAGTACTCTTTCGCTTGGTCTAGGTCGCCAAACTGAGTCGAAAGCTTGAAGAATGGGATGTGTTTAATTTCAACACCCTCGATCTCTAATGGGCTTTCGTCTTCTTCTTCTGGGCTACGGATATCAAGAACGATAGCGTGCTCAGCAACAGCTTGAACTTGTTCAACTTCAGGCGCTTGCTCTTGGCTCTCTTTCTCGATGTCACGGATATCCATAACACGAGCGTTCTCGATCACTTGATCCAGCACTTCAAAGTTAAACTTAGCTTCTTCTGCTTCCAGTTTGCCTTTCTTCGCTTTCACTGTTGGCTTCTTAGAAATAACACCACAGTACTCAGGCATTACCTTAGCGAAGTCTTCAGTACCGATGATACGAGAAAGGTCGATGATGTCTTCTTTATCCCAGTTGATAAGCGGACGAAGAATCAAAGTATCTGTCACGTTGTCGATGTGACGCAGGTTAGTTAGCGTTTGGCTTGATACCTGACCTAGTGCTTCACCAGTAACCAACGCTTCGATCTTGAACTTGTCTGCAACCATACCACCAGCACGCATGAACATACGCTTAAGAACAACGCCCATTTGGCCGTCTTCTACGTTCTCAAGGATTTCAGCAACCACAGGTTCAAAGTCTACAGAAATGAACTTCACCTTTGCAGATGAGCCGTATTTATTCCATAGATAGTGAGCCACTTGTTTAACACCAATCTCGTGCGCTGGGCCACCAAGGTTGAAGAAACAGTAGTGAACCTTAGAGCCGCGTTTGATGTGCAGGTAACTTGAAACACCAGAATCAAAGCCGCCAGAGATCAAGCTCAGTAGATCTTCTTGAGTACCAAGAGGGAAGCCACCGAGGCCTTTGTGACGAGCTAGAACTTGGTTTAGCTTGTCGTTAGCCACTTCAACCTTAACGGTTACATCAGGGTTCTTAAGTCGAACTTTCGCTGACTCAACTGCTTGGTTTAGACCGCCGCCTACGTAGCGCTCAAGTTCAATAGAGGTAAAGTCATGCTTACCACGACGCTTAGCACGTACAGAGAAAGTCTTGCCTTCAATGTCAGCACGGCTGCGTTCTAGTACTTGCTCGTAAATATCGTGCAAGTCTTTGAATTCAGACTGTTGAACTTCAAGAGAGTGGTGAATACCTGGAGTGTGAGTCAGAGCCTCTAACACTTCTGCGTAGTACTGGTCACTCTCAGACGTCACTTCAATATGATCGCGACGGTTGAATACCGCAACACTTTCACAGCGACGTTGAATAACGTTACGAATGTTGCACTCTAGAATCCTTGTGAAGCGCTTACGCACCGATTCACTTTTTACAAAAATTTCCGGATGGGGCTTAACAATAAATTTCATAGTACTTTCACAACATTAATGTTCAAAATTTTGAAAACGCTCATCGCCAAGTAAATTAGAGAATTTACACAGCACTTGAAGCAAGAATAGATCATATCTAAATCTAAGGGCGCGAATTATACATGAGAAAGTGAAGCAAGGAAAAGAGTGCTTGCTGTAACACCATCATTAAACCGCTTGTTATTAACAGTAGCAGGTTTCGAAACGACATAAATGCCGCAGAGAGAACCATTGAAGACCAGCAAACAAAAAGCCCAACCTCATTATAAGGTTGGGCTTTCGATGCTATCTGCATGCTACCGTGTGTACACGTATCGGCTATTCATTAATAACAGGCACTTCGTCACTGTAAAGCGGCTCGCCCTGCATGATGCTGATTTCAACGCGGCGGTTGAGGCTACGTTGCCATTCAGTATCGTTCGGCTCGACTGGCTCGGTATCCGCCATGCCGCGTACTCTCAAGCGTTGATGAGAGAAACCACGCACCTTTTCCATCTCTTGAGCAACAGACACTGCTCGCTGTGATGACAAGTCCCAATTAGAGCGATAAAGCTCGGAATCAAGACGTTGATTATCGGTGTGCCCTGAGATTCGAACGATACCCGGAACATCTTTCACCAACTCAGCAACCTGTCTCACCAAAGGTCGGAACTTAGGCTGTAGGAAAGCAGAACCCGATGGGAATGCACCCTTCTCACGAATTCGAATCACAATCTGCTGGCCAAGGTTTTCAACTTCAATCGCGCCTTGGTCTATCTCTCGCTCCAACGCCTTCTTGATGCTTTCCATCAAGGTTTCCATCTCTTGCGATTGAGCTTCAGCTTGTTGTTGCTGTTGGTCTGACTCAGAGTTTTGATTGTCGTGAGTCGAAACCTCTGGCGACTTGCCTCCGGTCATCTTGCCTTGATCACGCATGGTACCGCCAGCACGCTCAGATTCACCTTCATGAAACTCAAGCGTTTGCTGCGTAATATCAATCGTCTGCTGCATGATCACATCAATCGGTGTCGGCTCTGGACGACCAGGTCGAAACTCTTGTGCAATGATGCTGGTGCCTTTAGGAATGTCTTTCACTTCCAAGCGGTTTTGTACACCAAACGCAAATTTCATCGAGCCAGCGATCTGTTTGAACTTCAGTACGTCCATCTCAGAGAATGAGAGCAGCAGTACGAAGAAACACATCAGCAGTGACATCAAGTCAGCAAATGTCCCCATCCATTGAGGCAATCCCGGAGGAGGACATTTACATGGATTTTCTTCATCCATCTTCAACTCCTCTTACGCAGGTTCACCATCAATCGTACGCTTACCTTCGTTTAGGTAGCTCTTCAGGTAACCATCGATTACTCGTGGGTTCTGACCATCTTGAATCGCGAGTACGCCATCCATAACCAAACGACGGTTGAGTGTCTCTTGGTCACGACGCAGCGCAAGCTTGTCGGCAATTGGGAAGAACACCATGTTCGAAAGAATCGCACCATATAGGGTGGTTAAAAGTGCCACCGCCATCGCAGGGCCGATCGCTTTTGGATCATCCATGTTAGAAAGCATGGCAACCAAGCCAACCAAGGTACCAATCATACCCATCGCGGGTGCTACATCACCAAATGCAGAGAACACCTTCGCGCCCTGCTCATGACGCTCTGTGGTTAATGCGATGTCTTTTTGCAGTGCAGCACGAACTACATCTCCATCATGGCCATCCACCAAAAGATCGATGCCCTTTTGCATGAAACTGTTGTTAATTTCCATCTCTTCCAGTGCTAAAAAACCACCTTTACGAGCCGCATCAGCCATCTCTACAACTTTCGCAATAAGATCTTCAGGCTCATCCGCTTTAAACATAAAAGCTTTGCCTGCGATTTTAGTCGCACCAAAGAACTGTCCCATGGTGAACTTCATTAGAACAACAAAGGTTGAGCCCCCAACTACGATCAAAATGGATGTCGTGTCATAGAACATCCCGAGGCTTCCACCTAGGATCATTGCCATAATTACAAAGGCAAATCCACCAATCAAACCTATTAGGGTTGCTAAATCCACTGAGCACTCCTCATGCTTTTTTGTAGCTCTATGTCGACGATAATCTTTGTATCGGCAAGACTATAAGATCTTTTAGTAAATTCTTGGCCTAAGTATCACACTTTTCGTTTTTGAATCCCAACTATTGGCTTACTTTGCTCTTATACGTAGCGCATAAACTCGATAAAGCTAAGGTTATTCAAGCAAAGTACGTTCAAGCCCCTTAAAAACGAACTTTCTAGCAAAATTTCTTGGTTACATTTGACCATCTCAGCGGCCTAGGGTAACGTTCGTTCATCTTTCCAAACGCAGATTTATTATGGCTACTAAGAAACCTGAAAATATGAGCTTTGAAGCAGCAATCGAAGAGCTTGATGGCTTGGTTGATCAACTAGAAAATGGTGATCTAGCTTTAGATGATGCGCTGAAAAAGTTCGAACGAGGCATCTCCCTCGCTCGTGCCGGTCAAAGCAAACTAAACGATGCTGAACAGCGTGTTAGCATCCTACTGCAAAATGATGAAAACGCAGAACTTAGTGACTTTAACCCACAACCAGAATAACGAATTGTATGAGATCCCCTATGATTGAGACTTTATTGTCTTATCAAGCACGTAATAACGAGCAACTGAACCTTTGGCTTGATCGCCTACCACACCAAGATCAGAACCTGATCAACGCGATGCGTTATGGGTTACTTTTAGGCGGTAAACGCGCACGTCCATTTCTTGTCTACATTACAGGGGAAATGCTCGGCTGCACCGCTGAAGAACTCGACACTCCAGCATCTGCAATCGAATGTATTCATGCCTATTCTCTGATTCACGACGACCTTCCAGCAATGGACGACGATGAACTGCGTCGTGGCCATCAGACTTGTCACATCAAATACGATGAAGCAACGGCAATTTTAACTGGCGATGCACTACAAACTCTCGCGTTTACTATACTTGCGGAAGGTACATTAAGTGCTGACGGTGAAAGCAATCGCGTTCGAATGATTCAACGCCTAGCCGAAGCCTCTGGTGCACAAGGTATGTGCATTGGACAAGCACTTGATATTGAAGCTGAAAACCGCTCTGTCACGCTAGAAGAGTTAGAAGAAGTTCACCGCAATAAAACGGGCGCGCTAATGAAATGTGCGATTCGTTTAGGTGCTCTCGCTGCTGGTGAAAAAGCGTTTGAAGTGATGCCTCAATTAGACAAGTACGCCGACGCCATTGGATTAGCATTCCAGGTTCAAGATGATATTTTAGATATCACTGGCGATACTGAAACTTTGGGTAAGCCACAGGGTTCTGACCAAGAATTGAACAAAAGCACCTACCCTTCTTTGCTAGGTTTAGAGGGCGCTCAAGAAAAAGCGCAAACTCTGCTACAGGAAGCGCTTCAAGCTTTGGCTGCAATCCCATACAATACCCAGTCACTCGAAGAGTTCGCCCGATACGTCATCGAGCGCAAGAACTAAGACAATAAGCGCGCATTACCTATGACTCTTGATATATCAAAGTACCCAACTCTTGCTTTGGCTGATAAGCCAGAGGATTTGCGTCTACTTCCAAAAGAGACGCTGACACAGCTTTGTGATGAATTACGTACCTATCTTCTTAACTCAGTGAGCCAGTCAAGTGGTCACTTAGCGTCAGGCTTAGGTACAGTAGAGCTGACAGTTGCTCTGCACTATGTGTACAACACGCCTTTTGACCAGTTGGTTTGGGATGTTGGTCACCAAGCATACCCGCACAAAATTCTTACAGGTCGTCGCGACCGCTTGTCGACTATCCGTCAAAAAGATGGACTGCACCCATTCCCATGGCGTCAAGAGAGCGAATACGACACCCTTTCTGTTGGTCACTCTTCAACATCGATCAGTGCTGCACTTGGTATGGCTATCAGTTCGAAGAAAGAAGGCAAGAACCGTAAAGTCGTGAGTGTGATTGGTGATGGCGCGATTACTGCGGGTATGGCATTTGAAGCCATGAACCACGCGGGCGATATTCACAATGACATGCTGGTTATCCTGAACGATAACGAGATGTCGATCTCTGAAAACGTAGGTGCGCTAAACAACCACCTAGCTCAAGTTCTTTCTGGCAGTCTTTACACGTCAATTCGTGAGGGCGGCAAGAAAGTGCTATCAGGCGTTCCGCCGATTAAAGAGCTGGTTCGTCGTACAGAAGAACATCTAAAAGGCATGGTTGTCCCTGGCACCATGTTCGAAGAGTTAGGCTTTAACTACATTGGCCCAATTGATGGTCACGATGTCAATGAGCTGATTAAAACGCTTAAGAACATGAGAGACCTTAAAGGCCCTCAGTTCCTGCATATCATGACTAAGAAAGGCAAAGGCTACGAGCCAGCTGAGAAAGATCCAATCGGTTACCACGGCGTACCGAAATTCGATCCAGCACACTCAAGTCTGCCTAAGAGCACCAGCTCTAAACCAACTTTCTCTAAGATTTTTGGCGACTTCCTGTGTGATATGGCCGCTCAAGATCCTAAGCTAATGGCAATAACGCCAGCAATGCGTGAAGGTTCTGGTATGGTGCGTTTCTCGAAAGAGTATCCAGAACAGTACTTCGATGTAGCAATTGCTGAGCAACACGCTGTGACACTAGCAACGGGTATGGCGATTGCGGGTGATAAACCGATTGTGGCTATCTACTCAACTTTCCTACAACGTGGCTACGATCAACTGATCCACGATGTGGCAATCATGGATCTACCGGTTATGTTCGCTATTGACCGTGCAGGTCTTGTCGGTGCCGATGGTCAAACACACCAAGGTGCGTTCGACTTAAGCTTTATGCGCTGCATTCCAAACATGGTGATCATGGCACCAAGCGACGAGAACGAATGTCGCCAAATGCTATACACTGGCCACCAGCACACAGGTCCAAGTGCCGTTCGTTACCCTCGTGGTAACGGCATGGGTACTGAGATTCAAAGTGAGTTTACTGCGCTAGAGATTGGTAAAGGCCGTATCGTTCGCGAAAGTGAAAAAGCAAAAGATGGCTCGAAAGTCGCTATCCTGAGCTTTGGTACTTTCCTTGAAAGTGCACTTCAAACCGCAGACGCTATCGATGCTACAGTTGCAGACATGCGTTTTGTGAAACCGCTAGATGAAGCTCTGATCAAACAACTTGCTGCTGACCACGATGTACTAGTGACTATCGAAGAAAACGCGATTGCAGGTGGTGCGGGTGCGGGTGTGATTGAATTCTTGATGCAAGAAAAACTACTGATGCCAGTATTGAACCTTGGCCTACCAGACAAGTTTATTGCTCAAGGTACTCAAGGTGAGCTGCATGAAGAGCTTGGCTTAGATGCGAAAGGGATTGAGAAGTCTATCACTGACTATCTTGCCAAGTAGCTTTAATACGTAAGCTCGTAAGCTCCGCAAACAAAAAAGGTTGGCCCTAGGGTCAACCTTTTTAGTATCTGCTAATTAGTTTGGTGTATCGCCAACTAAACCTTAGCCCTTCAGTTAACTCACACTAACCAACCTGCGAAATGTGCCACGGCATACAACGAAATAGCCGCCATAATACCCGCTACAATATCGTCAATCATGATACCCAAGCCGCCGTGAATTCGCGCATCTAGCCAACCAATCGGCCAAGGTTTTACCATGTCAAAGAAGCGGAAAAGCACAAAACCAGTCAGAAGCCATTTCCAGTCATCGGCAGGGATATTCAGCATAGGCACTAAGCTCATGGTGATCCAAAAGCCCGCAAACTCATCCCAAACGATAGAACCGTGGTCATGCACGCCCATATCATCAGACGTTACTTGGCAGATCTTAATACCAATAATGCAGCTTACCACCACCACGGCAACGTAAGCAGGAAACGGTAGCTGAACCAACAATAGGTACAACGGAATTGACGCAAGCGTGCCCATTGTGCCGGGAATAATAGGCGATAAGCCACTGCCAAAACCCGTTGCTAAGAAATGCCAAGGATTTTTAAGAGAAATAAGAGAAAGTGGGTTTGTCATCAATTAACCTTAAAGTGATCGTAACCAGTTAAGTTCCAGCTTAGTGGTTCACCATTATTGTGTAATTCAAAATATTCTACAGGTCTTATCTGGCCAATGCAGGTGACTTTTGTACCAGTGTGTGACAAAGCACTTTCCAGCGACCCTTTATTCTCTTCTGGTACAGTAAAGCACAGTTCGTACTCTTCACCACTCGTTAGCGCATACTGCTGAGCTGAAGTGATATCAGGAGCGAACTGACGTAACTCTGGAGAGATAGGCAGCGTGCTTACATCAATACTCGCGCCAACTTGAGAACGCTTAAGGATATGTTTTAAATCAGCAATAACGCCATCAGAGATATCAATCGCAGATGAAGCAAGGTTCACTAGAGCCTGACCCGCTAACACTCGTGGGGCGCTCACATAATGTCTCTCTTCAAGCTCAGCAGCATAGGGCTTCGCTCTGTTCTGCTCAGGGTTAAGTAACACTTCTAAGCCAGCTTTGCTGTCACCTAGATTACCTGTTACGTAAATCCAGTCGCCCACTTTCGCGCCATCTCTGCGCAGCGCTCGTCCTTCAGGAACAAAGCCCTGTACCGTCAGTGTCAGGCTTAGTGGACCTTTGGTTGTGTCGCCACCAATTAACTGAATACCAAAGTAGTCTGCGAGTTTAAAAAAGGAGTCACAGAAGGGAGCAAGCCATGCTTCATCGATTTCAGGCATGGTTAAAGCAAAAGACACCCAAGCAGGCGTCGCGCCCATTGCAGCAAGGTCACTGATATTGGAAGCCAACGCTTTGTGTGCCACCCAAGCCGGATTCGCCTCAGCTAAGAAATGGGTACCAGCCACTAAGGTGTCCGTGCTGATCGCTATCTCAACATTGCCCGGCGCTTTGACCAAAGCACAATCATCGCCAGCAGCCAGAAGAACGTCTTTACGTTGTGGTTGTCGATTTACAAAATATTTTTCAATCAGGTTAAATTCGCCAGACATCACATGCCCTATCTTTAGTCTCATAAAAATCGCCGTAATCATGGATATTACAGAAATTTAGTTACAAAAAAGGCCAGCATAAAAGCTGACCTTTAGATTCAATATACGAACGTCTTATTTCTTACGAACGTGCGGTGCAGCTTTATCAAGCACACCGTTAACAAACTTATGGCTGTCTTCTGCTGCAAATACTTTTGCAAGCTCGATAGCTTCGTTGATAACCACTTTGTATGGTACATCTTCGCGACGAGTCATCTCGTACATAGCTAAACGTAGAAGCGCTAGTTCCATCAGATCCAGATCTTGCATAGGGCGAGATACGAATGGACGAAGCTTGCTATCAAGTTCCATGTGGCTAAGAGCAACACCAGTTAGTAGGTCGCGGAAGTATGCAACGTCTGTTTCTGGCATAGCAAGAGCAGGCTCTGCAGCATGATGCTCTTCTTCATCATACTTACCACCAGATAAGAACTGTTCTTCAACGGTAGCAATATTTTCTTTAGTAATTTGCCAAGAATAAATTGCTTGTAGAGCAAATTGACGTGCGTTACGACGTGCGGCTGGTTTCACACTGGCCCCCATTAGGAATCGATTTCAGAAAGAACGTTGATCATCTCAAGTGCGCTAAGTGCTGCTTCTGCACCCTTATTACCAGCCTTGGTTCCTGCGCGTTCAATAGCTTGATCGATCGTATCAACAGTAAGAACACCAAACGCTACTGGAAGAGAATATTCCAGAGACACTTGTGCCAAACCTTTATTACATTCACTACAAACATAGTCAAAGTGAGGTGTACCGCCACGAATTACTGTACCAAGAGATACAATCGCATCGAACTTACCTGTTTTTGCAACGCGCTGCGCTACAAGTGGAAGTTCTACTGCACCAGGGCAACGAACAACAGTGATGTTGTCTTCGCTTACTTGTCCATGACGCTTTAAAGTATCGATTGCACCAGAAAGTAAACTTTCGTTAATAAAACTGTTGAAACGAGCAATAACGATAGCAATTTTTGCATTTGGCGCTGGGAAGCCACCCTCGATCACTTTCATAAGCCTTCCTTTAACTATTTTCATCAAGTGAGAATCGCCGGATTCTAGCACAAAACTGTGAGCAATATCTAATGGTAATTTAGAAGAACAGACACCGGCAATGTAAAGATGATAATGCAGCGCTGATCCCAAGCATATAGGAACAGCGAGTAACCAAGTTTGTGTGTTGAACACGTTTTGAGTCGGACTTGGCTACTTTGCTCTTTTGGCAAGATTTATCACCAAAAGAGCCACTGAAATCATCGGTAAATTATGTTGCTACAAACAGAGAAACGTCTGCTTGCTAACGCATGGTTTATTCGCAAACGTACTCAACAACGTTAAGGCCAAAACCACCCAATGCGTGGTAACGCTTAGTGCTTGAAGAAAGCAGACGCATATCGTGCACACCTAGATCTTGAAGAATCTGAGAACCGACACCAACACGACGCGAGGTACCCTGCTTCTTCGCCATAGTTGGCTGCTCGTTCTTGTCTTGCGCTTCGAATGTCTTCACTTTGTGAATCAAAGAATCAGACGACTCTTCGTTGCCAAGAATAACCAACACACCGCCTTCGTCGCCAATACGCTTCATCGCTTTATCTAGCGACCAGCTGCGTTCAGTACCACGGTCTGAATGAAGCAGATCGGTGAACGTGTCATGCAGGTGAACACGTACCAAAGGAGTACCTTCAGATAGGTCGCCTTTTTGCATCGCGTAGTGGATCTGGTTATCAATTGTATCGCGGTAAGTCACCAGCTCGAAATCACCAAACTCTGTTGGTAAATGGCATTGTGCTACACGCTCAATCGTTGTTTCTGTGTTGTTGCGGTATTCAATCAAGTCAGCAATCGTGCCTAGCTTGATGTCGTGTTTTTCAGCAAACACTTCAAGGTCAGGGCGACGAGCCATAGTACCGTCGTCGTTAAGGATCTCAACGATAACCGATGCTGGCTCACAGCCAGCTAGACGAGCTAAATCACAACCTGCTTCCGTGTGACCTGCGCGTGTTAGAACACCGCCATCTTGCGCTGTCAGTGGGAAAATATGACCAGGTTGAACAAGGTCAGCCGCTTTCGCATCTTTCGCCACTGCCGCTTGAACCGTCACTGCACGGTCTGATGCAGAGATACCCGTTGTTACGCCCTCTGCCGCTTCAATCGAAACAGTAAAGTTAGTGGTGTACTGTGCGTTGTTATCTTGAACCATAGGCGCTAGACCCATGCGGTTTGAACGCTCTTTGGTTAGCGTCAGACAAATTAAACCACGGCCGTACATCGCCATGAAGTTAATCGCTTCTGGCGTCACATGTTCTGCTGCCATGATCAGATCGCCTTCATTTTCGCGATCTTCATCATCCATCAGGATAACCATTTTTCCTAGGCGAATGTCTTCAATAATTTCTTGAGGAGTACTAATTGGCATTGTTCTATATCCTTTGAAATGGTTCTGCTTCCTAGAACCGACACTATTTAAACCTGATGATATTGCTTCGCTTTACAAAGTCTCGCTTAACGCACTTTGTATCAACGGTTAGGCAAAACCATTCTGCTGTAAGAATTCCATCGTTAATCGAGATTCAGGCTCAGATTCTTGTTGCTGACCTTGCAGTAAACGCTCCATGTAACGTGCTAATACATCAACTTCTAGATTCACTTTACGACCGACATTGAATTGGTCGATGGTGGTTTCTGAAGAAGTATGAGGAACGATAGTCAGCTTGAATGCGTTCTTACGTAAATCGTTCACAGTCAGGCTAATGCCATCAACTGTTACTGAGCCTTTTTGAGCCACGTATTTTGAGATTTCTGCTGGCATTTCTACCCAGAATTCAATCGCACGGCCAACTTGGTTACGTTCAACAATCTCACCCACGCCATCAACGTGACCAGACACTATATGTCCACCGAAACGCGTGGTTGGTAACATTGCTTTCTCAAGGTTAACTTTATCGCCCGCTTGGTAATCGACAAAACCCGTTTTTTTCAGGGTCTCAAGCGAAAGATCTGCACTGTAGCTGTGGTCGTTATATTCAACAACTGTCAAACACACACCATTGGTAGCGATACTGTCGCCTAACTTAACGTCAGCCATATCAAGCTTCCCAACATTAACCGTTACGGTGATGTCTTCTCCGCGGGGAGTGATTGCACTCAATGTACCTACGGCTTCTACAATTCCTGTAAACATTTTAAAACTCTTTTTGTTGTCAACGACACGTATGTAGTTGGAGTAACTATTTCCACTGTGGTTTCGTTACTATCTGTTTCGAAATACGGGTTTCGCAACGATGCGAATATCCACACCAACCTGTCGAACATCTTTAATTTCTAGGTCAATAACGTCAGACATTGAAGTGAGCCCTAATGCACCCATCAAACCTCGTCCGTCACTGCCCATAAGTTTAGGTGCTAAATAAAGGATTAGCTCATCCACCAGCTGCTCTTCAATCAAGCTTTTTGCCAATGTTGCGCCCGCTTCGACCCAAATATGGTCGATATGATTGGCAGGTAATTGACGCATCAGATCGTGCAAATCGAGCTGACCTGCATCTGTGGTTGCGACTTCAATATCAGCAGATGCTTCGGCAACTCTCAACACCGATGTTGGAGTCTGGAATAACTTGAGTTCAGGACGCAGTTGGTTTTGACGATCAAGAATCACGCGAATCGGCTGACGCAGCTCGTCTTCAGCGTAATGACCTTTGATACTGCTTGGCAACTCTGCCCAACGAACATTCAACGACGCGTTGTCTTCAATCACCGTCTGGCTAGTTGACAACACAGCGCCTGATTTTGCTCGGTAGTTCTGAACATCACGACGTGCTTCTGGCGATGTGATCCACTGGCTTTGGCCATTTTCCAATGCCGTTTGCCCATCAAGGCTAGCGGCCATCTTTAACTGAACGAATGGCATGCCAGTTTGCATACGCTTGATAAATGCAGGGTTCAAGTCGAGAGCGTCTTGCTCTAGCAAACCGATTTCAACCTCAATACCCGCATCGCGTAGCATTTTGATACCACGACCTGCGACTTTTGGGTTTGGGTCCTGCATGGCACAAATCACTTTGGCTACTTGAGCCTTAATCAAACCTTCAGCACAAGGCGGCGTTCGACCGTAATGAGAACAAGGCTCTAGCGTGACATAAGCCGTCGCACCTTTTGCTTTGTCGCCTGCCATTCGCATGGCATGTACTTCAGCATGAGGTTCGCCAGCTTTGGCATGAAAACCTTCACCAACGATCTGACCGTCGGTTTGTACAATGACACAACCCACATTAGGGTTTGGCGCAGTAGTGTAAATGCCGCGTTTTGCTAACTGAATAGCACGCGACATCATTTGAAAATCTAGGGGAGTAAAGTTTGACATGATTGAGGAGTTAATCCTCTAATTTAGCGATTTCTTCGCCAAACTCTCGGATGTCTTCAAAGCTGCGGTAAACAGAGGCAAAACGAATGTACGCCACTTTATCCAATTCTTTCAATTGGCCCATCACAAGATTACCAATCATCTCGCTTGGTACTTCACGCTCACCAGTTGCACGGAGTTGTGACTTAATCGTACTGATCGCAAGTTCAATCGCGTCAGCACTCACTGGGCGTTTTTCTAGGGCGCGCTGTACACCACCCACCATTTTATCTTCATTAAATGGTTCGCGGTTTCCATTCGACTTTATGACTTTAGGCATCACAAGTTCTGCCGATTCGAACGTAGTAAAACGTTCACTACATGCAAGGCATTGACGGCGACGACGAACCTGATGGCCATCGGCTACCAGTCTTGAATCGATTACTTTAGTGTCGTTCTCTGAACAAAAAGGACAATGCATATCACCTCCAAATAATTGAATATCAGTGTAACGGAATTGCCAAACGTTAGGAAAGAAAAAGGGCCAATTAAGGCCCTTTTGTGTGGTGATTCATTGATTATTGCTACTCGACCGCCATTTCAAAAATGAGCTGAGGAGTAAAATTAACGACCAGCGTTAACCGCGGACTAAATAGTTCGCTTTACCTACCCATTTGTAGCTTGTCAGCTCTTCTAAGCCCATTGGGCCGCGAGCATGCAATTTCTGAGTAGACACGGCAACTTCAGCACCTAAACCAAACTGTGCTCCATCAGTGAAACGTGTTGATGCATTCACATAAACCGCTGCAGAACCAACAGAGTTAATGAAACGCTCTGAGCTCTCTAAGCTATTGGTCATGATCGCATCTGAATGACTCGCGTTGTGTACACGCATGTGGTCAATCGCTTCTGCCACATCCGCTACCACTTTCACGCCTAGCGTGTAGCTTAGCCATTCAGTGTCAAAGTCGCCTTCAACCGCATCACGTTGGTCTTCAAAACCCGCTAGCAGCGATTTTGCACTGGTATCAGCAACTAAGGTTACCTTGCCGGCTAAACGCTGTTTCAGCTTAGTTAGGAAAGCTTCAGCAACCGCTTCATGCACTAGCAGTGTATCTAACGAGTTACACGCCGATGGACGTTGAACTTTTGAGTTTTCGACCACATCGACAGATTTCTCAAGATCAGCGCTTTCATCAACGAAGATATGGCTGATACCAAAGCCGCCGATGATTACTGGGATGGTGCTGTTCTCTTTACACATCTTGTGCAGACCAGCGCCGCCACGAGGAATGATCATATCCACGTAGTCGTCCAGTTTAAGCAGTTGAGAAACGAGTTCACGATCAGGCTTCTCGATGTACTGAACAGAAGCGGCTGGTAGCTCCGCTTTCTCTAATGCAGACTGGATAACCTTAACCAGTTCCATGTTCGAGAAAAACGTCTCTTTACCACCACGTAGAATGCTTGCGTTACCTGTCTTCAGACACAGAGCTGCAATATCGATGGTTACGTTCGGACGCGCTTCATAGATAACACCCACCACACCAAGTGGCACGCGGCGACGAGACAGCGACATACCGTTTTCTAGTACTTTGCTGTCAATTTCGCTGCCAACTGGGTCATTCAGGCTAATCACGTTACGAACATCGTTAGCGATACCGGTTAAGCGCTCTTCGTTAAGAAGTAGACGATCAAGCAGTGCGTCAGTTAAACCCGCTTCGCGACCTAATTCGATGTCTTTCGCGTTCGCTTCTAAAATCGTTGTTGCGTTTGCTTCTAGCTCATCAGCGATAATCGCCAATGCTTTATTCTTTTGCGCCGTAGATGCGGTCGCTAGGTGGAAAGCAGCGTCTTTTGCTGCGATACCCATGTTAGTTAAATCCACGTTTAACTCTCCCTAAATTCTGTCTGTCTTTGGATGCAAAAAGGTGATTCACCTTATCATCACGAGCTACTCTTGGATTACAACTAGGTCGTCACGGTGAATGACTTCTGACCCATAATCGTATCCAAGGATGTCGCCAATATCTTTACTGTGCTTGCCTGCAATTTTTGCTAGGTCTTGGCTTGAATAACTGGCGATACCACGCGCAATTACTTTGCCTTTGCTGTCTGTGACTTGGGTAACTTCACCACGAGAGAATTCGCCTTTAACTCGAACAACCCCTTTCGCCAACAAGCTACTGCCTTTGGTGTTGACTGCGTTTACTGCGCCGTCGTCAACCACGATGTCACCTGCTGAAGCAGGGCCCGCTAAAATCCAACGTTTACGGTTTTCAAGCGCTTCCGCTAAAGGCAAGAAACGTGTGCCTTGTGGGTTATCACTCAGTGAATCAAACACCACATTTTCAGCACTGCCCGCAGCAATAATCACTTCGATGCCTGCGCGACGAGCAATGTCAGCCGCCTGCAGTTTTGTCGCCATGCCGCCAGTACCCAACGTAGTACCGCTGCCACCTGCGATCTTACGCAGCGTGTCATCAATGGTTTTCACTTCTTTGATGAGCTCAGCATTTGGATCTTTACGAGGGTCAGCCGTAAACAGGCCTTTTTGGTCTGTTAGTAGCAAAAGCTTATCAGCACCGCACAAAATACCCACTAAGGCCGACAAGTTATCATTGTCGCCCACTTTAATTTCGTTGGTTGCTACTGCGTCGTTTTCGTTTACTACCGGAATAATATCGTGCTCAACCAGTGCGTTGATCGTGTCACGTGCATTAAGAAAACGCTCGCGATCATCGAGATCAGCACGAGTCAGTAGCATCTGGCCAATCTTAAGGCCATAGATAGCAAACAAAGACTCCCAAACTTGAATCAACTGACTTTGCCCAACTGCCGCAAGCAACTGTTTGCTCGCCATTGAGTTGGGAAGTGCGGGGTAACCAAGGTGCTCACGTCCTGCTGCAATTGCACCAGACGAAACCATAACCACAGAGTGGCCTTGTTTTTTTAATTCAGCACATTGACGAACCAGCTCAACCATATGAGCGCGGTCTAATGCCAATGTTCCACCAGTTAAGACACTGGTACCCAGTTTAACAACGACAGTTTTAAGCTGTGTTGTTGTCCCGCTTTGATGATTTGTTGTCATGAAGTCTTTTATGGATAAAACAAATAAGAGGTGATGTTTTAGCAATCAAAAGGGGAATTCACAAGCAGAAAAGGTGCGAAATCGCACCTTTTTGCTTTATATAGAAGAGTAACCTTTAAAATTAGACGAATTCGACAGACTCTTCGTCTAATTGGATACTGATTTCAAACTTACTTTGAAGTTCATCAACCAGTTTCTTGTGGAAGGCTTCTTGAGTTCGAGAGACCTCAGCGACCGCCTTTTTAGGTAACGGCAAAGAATCCCAGTTACCATCGATGTTGTACTTGCCGATATTGTACTTCGCCGAATATCCCTCTTCCGACTTATCCAATTCCAGCCACCAGCCCCAGAACTCGCGTTCTTCTGGTGATTTTTTATCGTTCACACATACAGACAAGCAATCAAAGATATAGTGGCCTTCTTCTGATTGCGGTTCCCTTAAGTAAGGCCCGATCGCCTTTAAAACATTCAACAAGCGGTAATGCGTAGGTTGTTGTGTCACTTCTGACATATTGAATCTCCATTTTCAATGTTAAGAATGACGTTACTCAGACTGTTATACGTAGAAGCTACGCATTTGGATTTTATAAATGACCTCTGAGTATCAGGTACTTAGTTTGTACATTTTTCATGCTTAACTAATTTAGGAGAAATGTCATCTAAATAATTCATCCTCAAGCCACTTTATCGCCAATTCGAGGGATTGCTCATAACCTTGTGTAATTGACTTAGCTTTGATTTTCTTCGCTTTTCCGTAATCACTGTAAATAGCAACCAGTTGATTATCCATTGGCGGTGAAACCGGGTCGCCTTCCAGAGCCAATGCCAAGATAGGAACACTGGTTTTACTGTTTGACAGCAAACCTTGTACCTTGAGTGACCACGCCATCAACTGCCCAGAAAGGCTATTGATATCGACCGCCCCTTTACCAAGGCGCGAAGCCAACACATCTAGATGCATTTTAGGCATCTGCTTAAGTTTGTCTGCATGAACAAAGATATCGTGAATTGGCGCGCCTAAAGAAATACACGCTTTAATCTTATGTTGCTCGAGGAAAGATAATCTCACCATCGCATTGCCACCGAAGCGGAAACCAAACAAGCCGACTTTGTGGTGATCGACCCATGGGATGTTAGGCAATTCATTCAGCACTGCTTGGTGAAGACAAGATGAGTCTTCTGTTAACGGCCAATGTGCACTGTGCCCTATTGATGGCATGTCTACCGTTAACATAGCAATGTTCTTAGGTGCTAAATAATCCCTAAACAGGCGCCACATATCGGTTTGCAAGCTATCTAGACCCGCGCTGACAATCACAACCGGTTGTGGTTTATCTGTCTTGGTTAGATGCAAGTTCGCTTTGATCTTCTTGTTTTGGTATGGAATATCAATCTGCTTGACGATCAACTTAGTGTGCTTGATCGCTTCAGAATACGCTGCGTTGGCCAACACTTGAGCCTGAGCTGCCAAGTTGTCGTTCTTGAGGTGTGGGTAACCCGCAATACTGAAGCACAACGATGCGGAAAATAGCTCTTCAGCCATCTCTTCACCATTCTTCTCATTAGAACGATTTTGATGCTGCATACCCAGCTTGGTCCATTCGTATGCCCAGTTACCACTTCGGTAACCCATGACCGTATCAAGCCACTCATCGGTTGTACGAGAGTTATCTGATGACGCGATGCGAGCCAATACCGCTTCCTGCTCTATTGGATTAACGCCTTGCCATACCCACTGAAGACGTCTTAGGTTTCGATACCATGATGAGTTTTGCTGTTCACGTTTCTCATCCAATAGCGCTTCAGAGCTTGGCATGTATTGTGTCAACATTGAGGTCTCTTTCGCTTGCTTGTGCTTTACAAACAAAGTTTCCGAAAGGTTCGAGCTCGTTTCTTCTGGTTCAGACATTGGGATACTTAATAAGAAATGGTTGTCACTAATAATATAAAAAAAAATGACCCTATAAAGGGTCATTTCTCAAAAAACTAAGTTTACGCTTATTTTGACTTGCGATTTACTGGCTCTACGTAGCTTAGGCTAGTATCCCAAGGTTGCTCAATCCATGTGTCTTGAGCGATATCAACAATGTACTCGTCTAGCAAATCAGCGCCAGATGGTTTTGCACATACAGCGATCAGTTTCGCTTTAGGGTACATTTCGCGAAGCTTACGTGCAGTGTCACCACTATCAACCAAGTCTTCAACGATTAGGAAGCCTTCGCCGTCACCTTCAGGTGCTTTAACTACTGTCATATCACGTTGGTGATCGTGGTCGTAGCTAGAAATACAAATCGTATCTACGTGACGAATACCTAGCTCACGAGCCAAGATTGCACCAGGAACCAAACCACCACGGCTTACTGCCCAGATGCCTTTCCACTGCTCTGCTGGCATTTGCTTTTCAGCAAGTTGACGGCAGTAAGTCTGCATGTTGTCCCAAGTGATAACGAATTTGTTGCTCATAGTATAAAACCTAATAATTTTGTCATGTTATTAGAGGCTATTTCAAACATAGCCTCTTCAGCGATTAAGCAGAAATCTAGACGATTAAGCGAAAATGTATTTAAGAATAAAGATAGCCGACATTACCCACACAGCAGGTGAAACGTCGCGACCTTTACCACTTAGCAGCTTAATTGCAGCGTAAGCGATGAAACCTAGTGAGATACCCTCAGCGATAGAGTACGTCAGCGGCATAAGCAGACATGTTACCACGACTGGTGCTGCTTCCGTAAGATCACGCCAATCAATGCCAACTAGGCCAGACATCATCAGAATTGCTACATAGAAAAGTGCACCTGATGTTGCGTAAGCCGGAATCATACCTGCAAGTGGCGAGAAGAAAAGAGCCAGTAGGAATAAGATACCAACAACAACAGCCGTTAGACCGGTACGGCCGCCTTCAGCAACACCCGCAACACTCTCAACATAAGAAGTAGTATTTGATGTACCTAGCAGTGCACCAATAGATGTTGCTGTAGAGTCAGCAAGCAGTGCTTTGTTCAAGCGAGGTAGTTTGCCGTCTTCTTTGATTAGGTTTGCTTTCGTTGCAACACCAACCAGAGTACCCGCTGTATCGAACAAATCGACGAACAAGAACGCGAATACCACTGAAATCATACCGATTTCAAATACAGCAGAGAAATCAAGCTGCATGAATGTAGGAGCAAGGCTTGGTGGTGTAGACATGATGCCGCCGTATTGAACGTCACCAATAACAATGCCAAGAGCTGTGATAGCTAGAATCGCAATCATTACTGCCCCTTTCACGCCACGGTGAACAAGAGCAATCGTTAGGAAGAAACCAAGTGAGCCTAGGATAGGAGCAATCGCGGTAATGTCGCCCAGTGAAACTTTAGTTGCTGGGTTAGAAACAACGATGCCTGCATTGCTAAGCGCAATAAACGCTAGGAAAAGACCGATACCTGCAGAGATACCAACACGCAGAGACATAGGGATCGAGTTGATAATCCATTCACGGATCTTAAAGATGCTTAAGAAGATGAAGATTACGCCTGATACGAAAACCGCTGCCAGAGCAACTTGCCACGTATAACCCATACCCATTACAACAGCGTAGGTAAAGAATGCGTTCAAACCCATGCCTGGAGCTTGAGCAATTGGGTAGTTAGCAACAAAGCCCATGATGAAACAGCCAATAGCAGCCGCTAAACAGGTTGCTACAAATACAGCGCCATGGTCCATACCAGCATCAGCTAGAATCATTGGGTTTACAAAAATGATGTAAGCCATTGTTAGGAAGGTTGTTAGACCTGCGATGATTTCAGTGCGCACATTGGTGCCATTTTCACTGAGTTTGAATAGCTTTTCGAACATTATCGAATCCTATAAGGGTAAAAAGTAAACGGTTGCGTAATCGATTGGCTGTGGATTATAAAGTTATCAAATAACAAATTCCAGATAGAATTAAGGCTCTAATCGATATTTATCAGAATGCCGTATGAAACAAAGCGATTAAAAATGAAGATATCATCGATAAATAACCATTAAAAACAAACAATTAACAACAATAGACTCACTAAAACTAGTTGGTTGTTTTTTCTACCATCGGTTATTTTCATTGATAATCTAGCCAGTAAATTCTGAATTCAAACTCACAATAGTTATGTATTTTTCAACAGGATCAGTAATAAGGCGCAAATTGATATTTCGGCGTTTAAAAAACAACCACGCAGAACAGCAAGGAAAGTGACAAGCGAAAGCGGTTTGGAAAAGTAGCAGGCAAAAAAAACGCCACTCAAAACTGAGTGGCGGTAGAATCTGTCAACCAAAAGGGCTGTAAAAGAATTCCAATATATAGGGGTGAACAAAACTGTTCGAGTTACATGCTTACGGTATTAGTAACCAAAGCTTGTAGGGTATGCAAAGTTGCTAGTGTAAACAGAGCTGTTAATCCAGAACATTGCAGATGGTAAACCTTTCATAACTATCACCTTAATAAATCAATAAAAAACGAATTTGATTTCTCGGTTCCTTGGAGGCGATAAAACGGACTCATCCTTTGAGCATTTACTCTTCATCTCAGAAGTTGGTTATTAATATACCCTAAAGAAAAAAGATTACAAGTATTTTTTGCTATACGTCACATTTTTGGCCATTTACGGTTATTTTGCAAACTTATCTTGTAATAAAATTACAAAATAGAATTAAACAAACGTTTGCCTGCTCCATTTATAAGCATCAAGGCGCTTAGCTGTGATCAGATGGACAAGATCGCTTTCAAAATTTGAGCTATTTGAGGTTTAGAACCGCTACTCGTCAAAACGCTCAAGTGGTATGCTGTTGCCATCAAAACAGACCCATATTTTAGATTTTTGTTCTAGGTTTTTCCCCATGCAAAACCTAAATATATGGTTATTAAATAAAAAAGGAGTCATCCGTGTCTGAATTCCATTCTGAGATCAGTAAATTATCCCCTGCCCCTATCTGGCAGTTCTTCGATAAGATTTGCTCAATCCCACACCCTTCTAAGCATGAAGAAGAGCTTGCTCAATACATTATTGCTTGGGCAACAGAGCAAGGCCTAGATGTACGTCGTGACCCAACGGGTAACGTATTCATCAAAAAGCCAGCAACGGCGGGTATGGAAAACAAAAAAGGTGTAGTGCTACAAGCTCACATCGATATGGTTCCACAAAAGAACGAAGACACAGTTCATGACTTTGCTAAAGATCCAATTCAACCATACATTGATGGTGAGTGGGTTACAGCTAAAGGCACAACGCTTGGCGCTGATAACGGCATGGGCATGGCTTCTTGCCTAGCGGTTCTTGCTTCAAACGAAATCCAGCACGGCCCTATCGAAGTTCTACTAACAGTAGATGAAGAAGCAGGCATGACTGGTGCTTTCGGTCTTGAAGCGGGTTGGTTAGAAGGCGATATCCTTCTTAACACCGATTCAGAGCAAGAAGGCGAAGTGTACATGGGTTGTGCTGGCGGTATCGACGGCGCAATGACATTTGAAATTGCTCGTAATGCGATTCCAGCTGACTTCGTAACACGTAAGCTAACGCTAAAAGGCCTAAAAGGCGGTCACTCTGGTTGTGACATCCACACAGGTCGTGCAAACGCAAACAAACTGCTTGCTCGCTTCCTAGCGGGTCACGCAAAAGAGCTAGACCTTCGCATCGTCGAATTCAAAGGTGGTAGCCTTCGTAACGCGATCCCTCGTGAAGGTTTCGTAACGGTTGCTGTTCCTGCGGCAAACCAAGAAAAACTGGCTTCACTATACAACTACTACACTGAGCTGCTTTCAACAGAGCTAGGTAAAGTAGAAGACTGCATCGTGACTTTCAATGAAGAAGCTTCTGTAGAAATGGGCGCACTTGCGTCAGCAGACCAAGCTCGCTTTATCGCGGCACTTAACGCATGTCCAAACGGCGTGATTCGTATGAGTGACGAGATTGAAGGTGTTGTGGAAACGTCTCTAAACGTAGGTGTTATCACAACAGAAGAGAACTCAATCACAGTACTTTGCCTGATCCGCTCTCTTATCGATTCAGGTCGTAGCCAAGTAGAAAGCATGCTTCACTCTGTTGCTGAACTAGCAGGCGCTAACATCGCGTTCTCTGGTGCTTACCCAGGTTGGAAACCAGACGCAGATTCAGAAATCATGCATATCTTCCGTGACATGTACGAAGGTATCTACGGTCACAAGCCAAACATCATGGTTATCCATGCTGGTCTTGAGTGTGGTCTATTCAAAGAACCTTACCCGAACATGGATATGGTTTCTTTCGGCCCAACCATCAAGTTTCCGCACTCTCCTGATGAGAAAGTGAAGATCGACACCGTTGAGCTATTCTGGAACCAAATGGTTGCATTGCTTGAAGCGATCCCAGAAAAAGCTTAATTCGATAAGCTATGTTTGTTCAGTAAATGGTGTTTTACAGTAAACACCGTTTATCTGAGACAAAATAAAACAGGTACTCAATGAGTACCTGTTTTTGTATCTAATCTTTGTAGCTACTACTTGTGACTAAATAAACAATTAAGCGCGTGAAGCCGCGTAGCTTTCTAGCTCATCAATTGAAGTTTGTGCCACAACTTCGCCATCGATGAAGTACGTCACCATCTCGCCATCACGAACACCGATTAACGTCGCACGCTCACCAGACTGGTAAGTAATGTCCATTTGGATCGTGTTTTCATCAATCTGCTGCATTTGACCTTTTTCGATCACATCTGCACTCGTGATAGGACCCACTGGCGCTTCCGTTAGAGACGGATCAAGTTGGTGGTTGATGTCTAGGTAAGTATCAGTCTTTGTATCAAAGATGTGCGGAGAACCAGTTAGTGGGTTGCTACCAGTCCAGAACTCTAGTGAGTTGAATACCAGGTAATCGGCAGCAACTGTTAGGCCGTAAGCAGGCGCTAGTAGCATGTTCAAACCACCACGAGCGTAACGGTTATCAACAGCCTTCACGTTAAACTTCATTAGATAACCGGTTACTGCGTTACTACCCACACAGCCAGATAGAGCAACAGATACCACTGCTAGTGCTACAACTTTTGAAATTGTTTTTTTCATTTTGATCTCAATATTTGAATTTGGCCGCCAAAAAATGGCGGTGGATAATACCAACGAACTGAATGACAAATATCAGCTCTAAGTTAATGTATTGTCAGAAAATTCAAAATTTTAAACACCCTTCAATTAGCCAGATAAAAAACTGAAACCAATTCAGAAGCCCCTTCATAAAAAACTTTTGTCGTCACCGTAAAGCGATTGATTCGTACTAAAAATCAACGATTGCTACATTCCGTGTTAACGAATTATCACCATGTTGAGAACAACCTAAATGGCAAGACTAAAACCTAATCAACCATTCGAATTACTTGGTTATACTGTTCAGCCAGGACAGCGAATGGAGATTGAACTGCAAGCGGCTCAGCTTTACACGCATTCTCCACTTTCGATCCCGATTGAAATTATTCACGGTCGCCAAGCAGGCCCAACACTGATGGTAAATGCGGCTATCCACGGCGATGAGCTAAACGGTGTTGAGATTGCACGACAACTGACCAATGCGATTGATCCAAAGAAACTGAAAGGGACATTAATTGTTGTGCCTATCGTTAACGTATTTGGCTTTATCCATAAATCTCGTTACCTACCAGACCGTCGTGACCTAAACCGTTGCTTCCCTGGCAGTGAGAAAGGATCGTTAACATCACGTATCGCTTACACCTTCTTTGAGAACGTGGCAAAGCACTGTGATTACATTCTGGATCTACACACGGGCGCGATTCACCGTACCAATCTGCCACAGATTCGTGCAAACCTATCGAACCCTGAGACACTGCGCATCGCAAAAGCGTTCGCAACACCCGTGATTATTGATTCTCCACTGCGCGACGGTTCACTGCGTAGCGAAGCGGAAAAACTGGGTATTCCTGTATTAACTTACGAAGGTGGTGAAGCGCTGCGTTTTGATCACCTCGCGATTCGTGCGGGTTACCTTGGCGTGCATCAAGTGATGAAAGAAATCGGCATGCTGCGCCCTAACCGTAAGAAGTTACCAGAGCCAGTATTGAGTAAATCCACCAGCTGGATCCGCGCTGAATCAGACGGTATTTTGCGTAACATGGTAAGACTTGGCGAACAGGTTGAAGCAGGACAAACCCTTGCTTACATCAGCTCTCCATTGGGTCACCAAGAAGGCCAAGTGATCACAACCAAAGGCGGTATCGTGATTGGTCAGCAAACTCTGCCTTTGGTCAACGAAGGTGATGCTGTGTTCCACATCGCTTACTTCAAGCAAGACGATGAAGAAGTAGGACAATCAGTAGAAAGCTACATTGAAGAAGTGGCAGAAGACGATTGGCTAACTGCACTGAATAACTGATCAGACAATGCTTAACAGTTTAAGAGCTCGACGTTAAAAGCGAGAAGCCAAACCGAGCTCTTAAACACAATAAAACAGAACTCCACAAACTAAAAAGCCCCAAAACACTTTTAACTCGAAAGAAAAAAGTTGTATCGGGGCTTTTTTTTCACAAATCCCTTATCTTAAAATTAAGGGATCTATAAATTAGTCATGCACTGAATTATTCAGCGTCTTGTTGCTCTTCTGCACGAGCTTTAGCGCGCGCTTCACGTGCTTGCTCAGCTTTAAGCTCTTTAGTGTGACGTAGTTCGTCACGCTCTTTACGTTGCTCTGATTTACGCTCGTTACGTTCAGCTTGGTTAGCGATGAAAGATGCTAGCTCTTTCTCTGCCCACTCTTGTGCTAGAGCTTCAGTTTCGAAACCAGACTCACGCTTAGATACTGTAGTGCTGCGAGACGTTACTTGACGAGTAATCTCTGCACACCAACCGTTGCGTTTTTCTGTAAGGCGGATATCAAATTTTTTGTTCTTAGACATGTTCTATTTTTTCCTAAGGGAGATCATTAAGGGATCGGTCAACTTTGATAACTCCATCTAAGTGAGCATCTTTTAACACCATCCCTTGGTAAGCGCGGTATTAGAGCACAAATCAATGAATATTGCTGCAAATATTTGCAGCGGATCACACTCCAATGCTGCAAATCGTTTGCGCCGGATTTCAATGGGTTCGTAACTCTCGATTCATCATCAACTTCTGTGCAATTTTATCGACAACAATGAAATGAACTATGCTCAAACAGAGATAAATGAAAGATATAAATGAAAGAGATACCTGCTTGCTCAGGTTTATAGACTCTACTGTCTCACCTACTCCGCTCATAATTAAAATAGCTAAGGAGTTGCTATGGATAGCTTCATCAAAAATTTACCCAAAGTTGAGCTGCACTTACATATAGAAGGCACATTAGAGCCAGAGCTGATGTTCCAACTCGCCAAGCGTAATAACCTGTCGATTCCCTTTGAGACCCCAGACCAAGTTCGAGACGCGTACCAGTTCCACAATCTTCAATCCTTTCTCGATATCTATTACCAAGGTGCAAACGTACTGATTCATGAACAAGATTTCTACGACCTGACGTGGGCTTATCTGTTGAAGTGTCAGCAAGATAATGTGGTTCATACTGAGATCTTCTTCGACCCTCAGACTCACACTGAACGCGGCATTGACTTTGAAGTCATCGTTGGCGGGATTACTCGAGCTTTGAATCAAGTGGAGCAAGAGCTTGGTATCAGCAGCCAACTGATCATGTGCTTTCTGCGTCATCTCGATGAAGACAGCGCTTTTGAAACACTCAAACAAGCCCTTCCTTATAAAGATAAGATCATTGCCGTTGGGTTAGATTCATCAGAACAGGGCAATCCACCAGAGAAGTTTAAACATGTATTCCAAGAAGCGATCAACCAAGGCTTTCTGACTGTCGCGCACGCCGGAGAAGAAGGCCCAGCACAAAATATTAGCGACGCACTGAGCTTGCTAGGCATTACCCGAATTGATCATGGCGTTCGCTGTGTAGAAGATGAAGAGTTGATGGAACAGCTAATAGCAAAACGTACACCACTGACCGTCTGCCCGCTGTCGAATACCAAGCTCAAGGTGTTTGAGACCATGCAAGAGCACAACATCGTCGAGTTGCTGAGAAAAGGGCTGTGCGTCACCATCAATTCCGATGATCCGGCTTACTTCGGCGGCTATATGAATGATAACTTCCTCGCCGTCGCCAATGCTCACCCAGTGACCAAAAACGAATTGGCGCAGTTCAGTATTAATGCCATCGAAGCCAGTTTTATCTCGCCTCACGCCAAGGAAGATCTCATCACACAGGTACGCCAATACCTTGCTGCGAGTACTTAATGAGTTATCAAGATCAAAAAGGGAAGCTCTGAGCTTCCCTATCTATATCAATAGATAACTAATTGGCTTAGCCCGGGTGACCATCCACTCTTGGCGTTAACAGCATCATCCCAAATTTCCAGATAAATAGACCGAACGCTAACGTCCATAAACCCGCGCTGATATTGACCATCTCAAATAAATACGCCGGGAAGAATGTCACACCTAAACTACGAACGAGTGCCGCGATAAATATAGCCGAGAACGCCAAAGCCATACTTGGCCCTTTATAGATAGCACGGCCAGTATGTCCCATTGTCACGCGCGTGATCATCGCCAGAATTAACCCACTCAAACCGCCAATCGCAAACAGGTGCAGCATGTTATGGCTCGCGAACGGGTTATCTAGCAAACCACGTAACAGCAAACTGAGAGGGATACATAGGTAAGCCGCATGCAGCGACCACACCAAAGGCTCAGACAAGGTTGTCCAAGGCTTCCAACGGATAAAGCGAACTAACTGAGTCACGCCAGCAAACACCATTAACTCATTGCCGACTTGAGCAAAGGTCAATGGGAAGAAGCTCAACACAAATAAGCCAACCAAAGGTAGATTGGCTAACCATTCCAACCAAACCAAGGGCTGCGCTTTTTCGAAATCAAAACGACGCGCTGTAAAGAATGGGAGCACTCGCCCACCCATCACTGATAACAGCAAGGTAAACCACCACAACATAGCCTGCCAAACTGCAGACGATGGGAATGGAGGCATCCCCTTAATGGTCGCGTAACTAGCAAAGTTCGCCACGATAGCCAATATAAACAGTGGCACAAAGAATAGATTCTTCCAGCCTTTCGACTTCACGACTCGGAAACCAATTTCGTAGGCGGCGAAGATTAAGAACAGCGCCTCAACCGACGAGATCAGCCATAACGGAGCGGGTGTCCAAAACAGAATACGAGGTGCGAGCCACAAACCGACTAGCGCAGCTAATCGATAATGCTTGGTGCCATTGACACCCGTCCACGTTTGTACTGCCGTTAACACAAAACCGACCACTATCGCCATTGAGAAACCAAACAGCATCTCATGCACGTGCCACCACAGTGCGGGAACTTTTAAAATCTCAGGCTGACCGTTTTGGAACATGATGACCCAAGCGACAATCGCGATCACTGCATAGAGACTGCCTAAAAAGAAGAAAGGTCTAAAGCCTAAACGCAGGTAGGCTGGAATCGCGTCTTCTACACTTTTATCTGTGATATTTAACAAACTCGCTCCTAATTCTCAGATAAGCGGCCAAGGTATTACCTAAACCAAATTTTGTGTGCATCAAATCCGATGCAATATGCAGATCACATTGCATGAAACGCGCCAATTAGATAAAACCAGTAAAAACAGCGACTCACGAGATTCAATAGCCAATAAATAAGTCAAAAAAACACAACCAAAAGAGTCATAAAGACACATGCATGTATAAATAGAAACTTACTGACTTTTGGTATCTCGCCACATATAGTAAGACTAGACTTAAATGGAACAACTCAGACAAGGAATGCGATGTATATTTTTGGTTATGGCAGTTTAATCAACTCATCTTCACGTCAGCTTACCGGTCAGACAGGGCAAGCGATCCCTGCGATTGTTCATGGCTTGATTCGCCATTGGAGCAAGATCGATGACAGCTATGTCTTATCCCCTTTGATCGTCAATCTCGGCGAAGGACAAGTGAATGGTGTGTTGCTTGAGGTGGATGATATTGCACTGGCTGAGTTTGATCGCCGTGAGCGTGGTTATCACCGTATCGAATTAAAGGCCTCTCAGATAGAAAGCCAAGATGAATTCAAACAGGATCAACCGATCTGGGTTTACATCAAAGACGAGATTGAAGCACCTTGCGAAAACAGCCCTATCGTTCAAACCTACGTCGATACTGTATTAGCAGGATGTTTAGAGGTGTCTGAAAGCTTTGCGGCGCACTTCGTTAAACACACACAAGGTTGGCATCACCCATTAGAAAATGATCGCCACCAGCCTAAATACGGCAACCTTGCTGGGGTTTCCGATCACCATCACAGTGTGATTGATGGCTTGATACTAACTGTACGCAGCTAGTTGATTTAGGTTGGTGAACACATTGACTCACCAACCTAAAGTGAGCTTAAACGACACGAATACCTGCTGGCATCGCACGTTCAGGTGTTAGCAATACACTTTCAGATTCATCTTCCGTTTCTGCACAAAGCAACATGCACTCAGAAGTGTGGCCTCTCATCTTCGCCTTCGCTAGATTGCACAAAACAACAACCTGCTTACCCATCAACTCTTCTTCTGTGTAGTAAGGGACTAGGCTGGTCACCGTTTGCAGTGTCTTGTCACCAACATCCACTTGCACTATGTAAAGCTTGTCGGCGTTTTCATGACGCACAACCTCAATGATCTTACCCACACGCATTTCTAACTTAGCAAAGTCACCATAAGAGACAGTATCCATTTCTCACTTCCTATATTGGTTTATTTTCACTCATTAAATCATTTACTAAAATTAAGTAAAATGTAAATGTTTACACTAGCATTAAGCCTAATAATTACAAGCGGTAAAGATCTCATTACTGGAAGTAAAATGAGAGTTTCGTTGCCTTACTATCATTGTCGGTGTTAAATAGATGAAGCAATGTATAGAGGTTAAAAATGGCAACAATTAAAGATGTAGCAAAGGAAGCTGGTGTTTCTGTTGCAACCGTATCTCGAGTGATCAACAAGTCTCCCAAGGCGAGTGCAAGCTCGGTAGAGTCTGTAACTAAAGCGATGTCTAAACTTGGCTATCGACCGAATGCCAATGCTCGAGCGCTGGTAAGCCAAAGCACGAACACTGTTGGTGTATTGGTCGGTGACATCTCCGATCCCTTTTTTGGCACGCTGGTTAAGGCTGTCGACAATGTCGCTCGTGAGAACGGAAAACATATCCTTGTCGGTAATGGCTCGCACGATCGTGAAGAAGAGAGACAAGCGATTGAATTGCTGATTAACAGCCGTTGTGACGCCCTGGTGATCCACTCTAAAGGCCTCACCGACGAAGAACTGATTGCCTATGCAAAAGAGGTCAAAGGCTTAGTACTGATCAACCGTTATATTGCTGAGATTGCCAACCACTGTATTTTCTTAGACAACAAAAAAGGTGCGTATCTTGCGACGGAATATCTGATCCGCCATGGCCATAAGAACATTGCCTGTATCGCCTCATCGCATAGCATTGAAGATGCCGATGAGCGTATCCAAGGTTACTTAGCGGCACTCTCAGATTACAAAATAGCGCTCTCTGACAGCTATATTGAATACTCAGCGCCGACCAGTGACGGTGGCGAATACGCCATGACTAACCTTCTGACTAAGTCACTGCCAATCACTGGCATTGTGGCGTACAACGATTACATGGCAGCTGGTGCTTTGTCTGTCCTTGATGAAAACGGTATTCAAGCGCCAGACAAAATGTCGATCATCGGTTTCGATGATGGTTTGATTGCCCGCTATGTTCATCCAAAGCTCACCACTATTCGCTACCCGATTCAGATGATGGCAGAGAAAGCGACACGACTCGCGTTGCACTTAGCCAAAGGTGAAAACACCTCAACTGAACCAATGATGTTCTCTCCAACTCTGGTACGCCGTAATTCGGTAGAGAAAGTCTAGGTTCTGGTCGACTCATCAAGCAATAAACAAAAAAAAGCCCTAACAGAATCGCTTCTGTTAGGGCTTTCCTACCTTACTCAGATACTCAACAATCGCGCTTAATAAACCGCACTCTTGTTGAGCGCCACTTTTGCTCATCCCCCAAGAACAACGCGATAATTCACATCGTCCTATTCACAAACAAAAGATATTGACGTAACCGCTTTGAGCTAGAGCGTACTAGTTTGAAGAATCCCCCGAAAATTCAAACTGGTAACAGGTACTGTAGTTATATTCTTGTTCAGGCTTGAGAATACAACTGTCCTGCTTCCACTCTGGGTGGTTAGGAGAGTCAGGTAAGAACTGGGTTTCTAGCGCCAAACCAGCGTAGTCTTCATAGCTGCCACCACTTCGGTTTGGTGTGCCACCAAGCCAGTTTCCGGTGTATAGCTGCATCGCAGGTTTGGTTGAAAATACTTTTAGTGTGACGAGCGCATCCGGTGAGGTTACGGTCGCGGCGCATTGAGTGCGTTTGCAGCCATCAGCCAATAAGAAAGAGTGGTCGTAACCCTTTGCTGCTTTCTGCTGTTCATCGCCCAACAAACGCTCTGAGATCATCATAGGCTGATTGAAGTCAAAGCTGGTCGATTTCACTGATTTAAGGTTACCTAACGGAATACCCACCGAATTGGTCGGTAAGAACTGATTAGCATTGATACTGACAATGTGTGACAAACAATCGTGTCCAGCTTCAGCGCCAAGTAGATTGAAGTACGCATGATTCGTTAGGTTGACTACAGTCGGCTTGTCTGTGGTTGCAGAGTAATTAATGGAAACTCGATTGTCTTCGGTGATGTCATAACGCACCGACACATTCAAATTCCCCGGAAATCCTTGGTCGCCATCAGCAGACTCAAGAGTAAACACCACTGACGTTTCGGTTTGCTCGGCAATATTCCAACGGCGTTTATCAAATCCGTTCGGGCCACCATGTAAGGTATTGCCCGCTTGGTTGGTTTCCAGCTTGTAATTCTGACCATCAATTTTGAAACGACCATTAGCAATGCGGTTAGCATAACGGCCAACAGTTGTGCCCATATAGCTGGCTTGTTTATCGAAGTTCTCCATTGAGTTAACACCCAACAAAACTTCTCTTTTGTTTCCTTTTACTGGCAGGATACAGCTCAACCATGTTGCACCAATATCCATGAATGTCACTTGCATGCCATGCGTATTTGATAGCGTCACTAACTGAGCGGGTTGGCCATCATAGGCAGGAGTCTGCGTCATGGATTGATGCAGGTTTTGCTCTTGTGTCATTCTAAATTCCTTCTAGTGCCAGTAAAAAGCCTCTACCTGAAGTAAAGGCTTTAGCATTTGGCCTACCATGATCTTTTTACTTGGTAAGCTCTATATTAAATCTCGAAGCCGTTAGATTACTTCAACTAAGCCTGCTCCGTCTTTCGCTTGGCACACATAAATAGATTCTTTTAGACCCGTCGCCGCTTGATATTTCTGCTCAACGGTTGTTTTGATTTCATCAACCAATGCAGGTGGAACCAATGCCACAATACAACCACCGAAACCACCGCCAGTCATACGCACGCCACCTTGCTCACCGATCACTTCTTTGACCATATCAACCAGCGTATCGATTTCTTTCACCGTGATTTCAAAATCATCACGCATTGATGCATGCGATTCAGCCATCAACTCACCCATGCGTTTCATATCATGAGTGCGCAGAGCTTGAGCCGCTTCAACAGTACGGTCATTTTCAGTAATCACGTGACGAGCACGTTTCGCGACCATTTCATCTAACTCAGACTCTTTCGCTTTGAACTGCTCAATGGTCACATCACGAAGTGCCGGAACACCAAAGATGCGCGCCGCTTCTTCACACTGTTCACGACGTGTGTTGTATTCGCTGTCGACTAAGCCGCGTTTCTTGTTTGAGTTGATGATAACCACAGCTATATCTTCTGGCATTGAAACCGCTTGAGTTTCTAAGCTACGACAATCCAAAAGCATCGCGTGGTTTGCACGACCTTCTGCAGAGATCATTTGGTCCATGATGCCGCAGTTACAGCCCACAAATTCGTTTTCGGCCTGCTGACCATTTAGCGCCACTTCGGCTTGGCTGATCTCTAGGTTATAAAGCACCTTGAATGTTTGACCAATCACCACTTCCAGTGCCGCAGAAGAACTTAAACCTGCACCTTGAGGCACGTTACCCGTTACAGAGATGTCTGCACCTGTAAATTCAAAGCCGCGACCTTTTAAGCACTTCACCACACCACGAATGTAGTTAGCCCACATCTTGTCTTGTTGGAATGTGATCTCTTGAGTTAAATCGAACTCATCGACTGCATTACCGTAGTCCACTGATACTACGCGTACAATGTTGTCGTCACGTTTAGCCGCTGCGACTACCGTTTGATAGTTAATGGCACACGGTAGAACAAAACCATCGTTGTAGTCGGTGTGCTCGCCGATCAGGTTCACACGACCTGGCGCTTGGATAATATGGGTCGCTTGGTAACCAAGGACTTGCTCAAAAGATGCTTTCACGTTTTGGATTAGGTCAGACATAAGTAAACTCTTTGTTCAATTGGTTATGGCCCCTTCACGGCACCACTTTAATTCTTTTAGATTCCCTATCTCATTCGTCTCTCACGGTAGGGAATGACAACATCAGCCTTTCACCTGCCGTCATTCCAGAATCGAGGGACGAGATATCAGGAATCTCGCTTGTTATCTACGAAGCAACGTATTACTGCTCTTTATAGTGAACGTCACTCAAATCACGCAGACGCTGCGCTGCTTGTTCTGCGGTTAAATCACGCTGAGACTCAGCCAGCATTTCGTAGCCGACCATGAACTTGCGAACCGAAGCACTACGTAGCAATGGCGGGTAGAACAACGCATGCAGTTGCCAGTGATCGATGTCCGTGCCTTCTTCAAAGAACGGCGCATAGTGCCAACCCATTGAGTACGGGAATGAGCATTGGAACAAGTTGTCGTAACGACTGGTCAGCTTCTTAATCGCAAGCGCTAAATCATCACGCTGCTCGTCAGTCAGTTCGCTCATACGGCGAATGTGCGTTTTTGGTAGCAACATGGTTTCAAATGGCCACGCCGCCCAGTAAGGCACCACCGCAATCCAATGTTCAGTTTCAACCACAGTGCGAGAGCCGTCTTTCATTTCAGCTTCAACGTAATCCACTAAAAGATTCGAACCTTGTTGTTCGAAGTACTCTTTTAACAATTTCTCTTTGCGTTCAATCTCGTTGGGCAAAAAGCTGTTTGCCCATATCTGACCGTGCGGATGAGGCTGAGAACAGCCCATGGTCTCGCCTTTGTTTTCAAACGCTTGAACCCATAGGTAGTCTTTACCTAGCTCTTCAATCTGTTCATTCCATGTGTCGATAACACCGCGAATCTTGTTTACTGGTAACTCTGGCAGCGTTTTGCTGTGGTCCGGAGAAAAACAGATCACGCGGCTCAACCCGCGAACACCTTGAGTCTTGAATAGAGGGTTATCAGACTCTGGAGCGTCAGGTGAATCAGGCATCAACGCCGCGAAGTCATTACTGAATACATAAGTGCCGTCGTAATCTGGGTTTTCGTCGCCCGAGATACGCGTATTGGTTGGGCACAAGAAACACTCTTTCTCATACGCAGGAAGCTGCGCAGTCGATGGTTTTTCATCTTGGCCACTCCAAGGACGTTTTGCTCGGTGCGGTGATACTAAGATCCACTGACCCGTTAATGGGTTATAACGACGATGCGGGTGGTCTACTGGGTTAAATTCAACTTTTGACATGTTTAGATTGCTCTCAAATTTTGTGTCTTGGTCAATTCACCAAGATGAATAATTCTTCTACAAGGAGATTCCCTATCACGCTCGTGCCTCGCTGTAGGGAATGACGTGTAATCTCGTTGTGCTATTTGTGCAAAGGCCACCACTTCATAGCCTTATGCTCATCCGTCATTCCAGAATAAAGGCACGAGATATCTGGAATCTCTATTTTTTCAATAGCTTAAAAGTTCTTTAGTAACCTTGTGGGTTATTCGACTGCCAATTCCATGTATCCGCCGTCATTTCCATCACGCTACGCGTCGCCTTCCAGCCAAGCTCGCGCTCTGCTTTTTCAGTACTTGCCCAACATTCGGCAATGTCACCTGCGCGGCGTGGGCAAAGTTCATAAGGAACCGGTTTGCCCGATGCTTGTGCGAAGGCTTCAACCATCTCGAGTACACTTGAGCCTTTGCCCGTACCTAGGTTGTAAATGTGTAAGCCCGCTTTCTCGCCAACCACTTTTAGTGCTGCTACGTGGCCATCAGCCAAATCCATTACATGAATATAGTCACGAACGCCTGTGCCATCGACTGTTGGGTAATCGTTTCCAAAAACAGCCAGTTTTTCACGGCGACCGACGGCTACTTGAGCAATAAACGGCATTAAATTATTTGGGATACCTTGTGGGTCTTCACCCATAGTGCCCGATGGATGTGCGCCAACTGGATTGAAGTAACGCAGTAAAGTGACGCTCCAGTCGTTCTCCGCGTTGAACAGATCGCTCAAGCACTCTTCCACCATATATTTGCTGCGACCATAAGGGTTAGTTGTCGCGCCAGTTGGTGAAGTTTCAGTAATCGGCACTACTTCTGGATCACCGTAAACGGTAGCCGAAGAACTAAATACGATGCTTTTCACGCCCGCTTTCTTCATGCTTCGAGCTAACACTAGTGAACCATTAACGTTGTTATCGTAGTACTCCAAAGGCTTAGCCACCGACTCCCCTACCGCTTTCAGGCCAGCAAAGTGAATCACCGCTTGGATATCGTTTTCTGAAAACACGCCATCTAGAAAAGATTGGTCACGAATGTCGCCAAGATAAAACGTTGGTCGCTTGCCAGTTAACGATTCGATTCGTTTCAGCACTAGCTCTTTGCTGTTGCAAAGGTTATCAACAATGATCGGCTCCATACCTGCCTGTATCATTTGAATGCATGTATGACTTCCGATGTAACCCATGCCGCCCGTAACCAGTACTTTCACAATCAACCTCTCTTTGTCGTCATTCGTGGGCTAACTCGAACTGACATTCAGCTCAGTAGCACCGTATGTCAGAAATAGTAGCAGCCATTTTGACTATAATTCTGTGATCAAAACCACGAAGTGTAAACGTTTACACTAACTTTCATCATTGGAACTGATCATGACATAGAGAGAACGTATAGCTGTTAACCTCTAATTTATTGAATTTTAATAAGATAATTATAGATAGTTAGATTTGAGACATCACAGATGAGTTGAGCATTTATTTTACTAAAAGTTAATGCAATGACGTCCAGTTTGATTACAATAGGTCTGTAGAATAAAGAGGTGCATTGCTTTTTTACTAAATACCAATTTCAAAGCAGCGCAATGTTCCAATAACAGGAAGTGAGTATGGCAACGTTAAAAGATATCGCGACTGAAGCGAATGTATCATTGGCTACAGTTTCAAGGGTTCTCAATGAAGATCCAACATTAAGCGTCAAGGAAGAGACCAAAAGGCGTATCTTTGAAATTGCAGAGAAGTTGGAATACAAAACCAGCAGCTCACGAAAAACCGTTAGCAGTAAAAAACAAAACCATCACTTCCTAGCACTGTATAACTACAAGCAAGAAGCGGAAGTTAACGACCCTTACTATCTATCGATTCGCCACGGGATTGAAACCCAATGTGAAAAGATGGAAGTTAAGCTAACCAACTGTTATGAAAGTAAAATACAGATCAATTCAGCACCAATCACAGGTGTTTTGTTGGTGGGTAGAATGACACCAGAGGTTATCGAGCAAGCTAAAAAGCTGAGCGATAATATCTGTTATGTCGATTTTACCGATCACTCAGAACCTTATGACTCTGTCGATATCGACCTGGCTTTGATCAGCAAAGAGATCACCAACTTCTTTATCAACCAAGGCTATGAGCGCATCGGCTTTATTGGTGGCCAAGACGACGTCAATACCCCTGATATTCGTGAAGTCGCTTTTGCTGAATATGGTGGCCTCAAGAACGTTGTCAGTGAGCAAGACATCTACCGTGGTGACTTCTCTAGCTCATCAGGTTACAAGCTTGCAAAACAGATGCTCGCGACGGGCGACTACCCTAAAGCCATGTTTATTGCGTCAGATTCCATCGCAATTGGCGTTTTACGAGCAGTTCATGAGCACGGATTAAACATTCCTGAAGATATTGCGCTGATCAGTGTAAACGACATCCCAACAGCTAAATTTACCTTCCCATCTTTATCGACTGTTCGTATTCACTCTGAACTAATGGGAATTCAAGGCGTTAACCTGCTAATTGAGAAAGTACGCGACGGCCGAACCATCCCATTACGCGTCTATGTACCAAGCAAACTTAAGCTGCGTGACACAACAAAATAATTAAATATATCAAATAGATAAATTAAGGCTGCCTTTGTTGAAGGTGGCCTTTTTTGTGCCCATCACATACATCAATCGACACATATCCCCCTCTTTAACCTGCTGCATAAAACAGCCAATAGCATTCTTTTAAGTGGATCACACAGCACCGTAAAAAGACCATAAAAAACGTGATGAAGTTAAAGTAAAACGTTTTCACCAATTTCATTTAGTAAAACTTTTACTAATAATTACCTCAGTCCAAAAATACTCGTATTCACTACGACCCAATTACGCATAAGAACGTCGGTCAGCAAACTGCATTCAGACCGAGAGAGAGGCAACGTGAACAACTGGGAAAACTTCCTGAACTTACATGAGAACCGTATAGCACCGCGTGCATACTTCTTCTCATACGCATCAGAAAAAAATGCAAAAACGTTTCAGCGTGAACTGAGCAGCCACTTCCAACTATTGAGTGGCCAATGGAATTTCAGCTACTTCACCAATCCGCTATTGGTTCCTGAAGAGTTTTATTCTCAGGAAATGAGCGACTGGGGCAACATCACGGTTCCAAACATGTGGCAAATGGAAGGCCACGGCGATCTTCAATACACAGATGAAGGTTTCCCATTCCCAATTGATGTGCCTTTCGTACCATCAGACAACCCAACCGGCGCATACCAACGCTCTTTCTTCCTTGGCGAAAGCTGGGACGAGAAACAAACCATCATCAAATTTGATGGCGTTGAAACTTACTTCGAAGTTTACGTAAACGGCGAGTACGTGGGCTTCAGCAAAGGCAGCCGCCTAACCGCTGAGTTCGATATCTCTAGCCAGGTAAAAGCAGGCAACAACCTACTTTCTATTCGTGTGATGCAGTGGGCCGACTCTACCTACATTGAAGACCAAGACATGTGGTGGACGGGCGGCATCTTCCGTGATGTTTACCTTGTTGGTAAAGAACAACTTCACGTTCAAGACCTAATGGTTCGTACTGATTTTGACGACGCTTACCAAAGCGCGACCCTTTCGTGCAACGTTGCTCTAGAAAACCTAGCAGCAGCGACTAACGCAACTCTTGAGTACGCATTGCTCGATGGCAGCCAAGTTATCTCCCAAGGCTCAGTAGATAACTTAACTGTTCCTAACCAACAGACTGGCGGCAATGCGAACACTCAATTCTCTATCGATGTCGTGAACCCTGTTCAATGGAATGCTGAAAACCCATACCTTTACCAACTGTTGCTTACGCTGAAAGATGGTGACGGCAAGGTGTTGGAAGTGATTCCACAGCGCGTTGGTTTCCGCGACATTAAAGTTCGCGATGGTCTGTTCTACATCAACAACAAATACGTGATGCTGCACGGTGTAAACCGTCACGACAACGACCACCTAAAAGGTCGTGCGGTTGGCATGGATCGCGTAGAGAAAGACTTAGTGTTGATGAAGCAGCACAACATCAACTCAGTACGCACGGCGCACTACCCGAACGACCCACGCTTCTACGAACTGTGTGATATTTATGGCCTATTCGTTATGGGCGAAACCGATGTTGAAACACACGGCTTTGCTAACGTTGGTGACCTAAGCCGCATCACTAACGATGCTGCATGGGAAGCGGTGTTTGTTGAACGTATCGAACGTCATATCCACGCTCAAAAGAACCACCCTTCTATCATCATGTGGTCTTTAGGTAACGAATCAGGCTACGGCTGCAATATCCGCTCTATGTACGATGCGGCAAAAGCGATTGATGACACCCGCTTGGTTCACTATGAAGAAGACCGCGATGCTGAAGTGGTCGACATCATTTCAACCATGTACTCACGTGCTCAACTGATGAATGCCTTCGGTGAATTCCCACACGAAAAACCACGCATTATCTGTGAATACGCACACGCAATGGGTAATGGCCCAGGTGGCTTAACCGAATACCAAAACGTGTTCTACAAGCACGATGCAATTCAAGGTCACTACGTTTGGGAATGGTGTGACCACGGCATTCTAGCGCGTGATGAAGCGGGTACTGAGTTCTATAAGTACGGCGGTGACTACGGTGACTACCCGAACAACTACAACTTCTGCATGGACGGTTTGATCTACCCAGACCAAACACCGGGGCCAGGCTTAAAAGAGTACAAGCAGGTTATCGCACCAGTGAAGATCCGTGACTTCAATGCTGAAGACGGCACCTTCACAGTAGACAACAAACTTTGGTTCTCAAACATCGATGACTACACCATCACTGCGGAAATCCGTGCTGAAGGTGAAACCATTGCTGTGCAACACATCAAGATTGAAGAACTGGCAGAAAACTCGAGCCGTGAACTGACACTTAACTTGCCACAACTTGATGAGCGCGAAGTGTTTGTGAACTTTACCGTGCGCAAGGATTCTCGTACGCCTTACAGCGAAGCGAACCACGACATCGCGGTGTATCAATTCCAAGTGAAAGAGAACACAGCACAGCTAGAAGCCTTCACTAACAACAATGCGACAGCACTGAATGTGGAAGAGTCTCGTTTAGCTTACCTAATCAAAGGCCACAACTTCGCACTGAACTTCTCGAAAGTGAACGGCAAGCTGACGTCATGGTTGGTCAATGGCGAAGAGATGATTAAGTCAGAACCACGAATCAACTTCTTCAAGCCAATGATCGATAACCATAAACAAGAGCACGATGGTTACTGGGAGCCTGCACACTTGCAAATTATGCAGGAGCACTTCCGTAGCATTGACCTTGAATGCGTTAACGTTGAACAGGTAAATGGCAAGGTAGAGATCACCACCACCAGCATCATTGCTCCACCAGTATTCGATTTCGGCATGCGTTGTGAATATCGCTACCAAGTTAATGCTGAAGGCCAATTGAACGTTGAGCTAAGCGGCGAACGTTACGGTGAGTACCCTCATGTAATTCCTGTGATTGGTTTTGATATGGGCATCAACGGCGACTTCGACCAAGTCCAATATTACGGACGCGGCCCTGAAGAGAACTACCAAGACAGCAAGCAAGCCAACATGATTGATGTGTACCAATCAACCGTTGCAGACATGTTCGAGAACTACCCGTTCCCACAGAACAACGGCAACCGCCAACACGTTCGTTGGGCTGCGCTTTCAAGCCGCGCGGGTAATGGTATTGCAGTAAAACCACAGCAAGAAATCAACTTCAGCGCATGGTTCTACACCAACCAAAACCTGCACCAAGCACAACACACCATTGAGCTAGAGAAAAGCGGTTACATCACGTTAAACCTAGATCACCAAGTGATGGGCTTGGGCTCTAACTCTTGGGGCAGCGAAGTGCTCGATTCTTACCGCGTTTACATGGACGAGTTCCGCTACGGTTTAACTCTGATTCCATTCCAAGCAGGCGATTGCGATGCGCAGCACCTAATCAATCACAACTTTGGCGATGAGTTTTTTACGGTGAATGCACCAAAAGCTCAACCACAACTGAACGAGGCATAAGCGATGATCGTTTTAGAGAACTTAGAACAATTTAAAGTCGTCTACCGCGATGGTCGTAAATGGCAACGCTGTGTAGAAGCGATTGAAAACATCGGAAACATCAAAGATGGCGTGATGTATTCAATTGGTGATTCACTGGCTTACATGATTGAAGACGGTGTGGCTCGTAACACAGAAAACTTCACCGGTAATCGTCGTTACTTCGACGTGCACTACTACCTAGAAGGCCGTGAAACGGTTGAATTCGCAGCGAAATCAGAGCTAGAGCAGATCCAAGCTTATAGCGATGAAACCGACCGCGAACACCTAATGGGGAACGGTGAAACTCGTGAGCTAGCTGAAGGCCAAGTGGCGATCTTTGACAACAATCAGGCTTACCGTTTCCACGGTGATAACCGAGTTCGAAAAGTGGTACTGAAAGTGACCATTGAAGACGGTTACTTCCTCAATAAATAAACAATAACGCTATCTATTCACAGTATGTATCGAGCCTTGCCGTTCAAGGCTCCAACATGCTGAACAAAGCCTCAATGCTTCCTCCCTACAAGGAAGCATTGAGAAATAACGACTATAATTACGTGATTCCTCGGAGGACACTATGTCTGAATCTGTACGCGGTAAGTTAGGCAAATTTGCCCTACTCTCCATGACATTTGCAGCGGTATTTAACGTTCGCAACATTGTAAACAACAACATCGAATTGGGATTGAGTTCAGCCCCTATCTTTTTGCTCGCGACCCTTATTTACTTCATTCCGTTCGTGTTCATCATTGCTGAATTCGTATCAGCAAATAAAAATTCTGAGTCAGGCATGTATGACTGGCTAAAAAAACCACTAGGCTCAAAAGCAGCCTACCTAGGTTCCTTCCTATACTGGTTCGTAAACCTTTTCTGGTTTGTATCCCTGCTACCAAACGTAATCGCCTATGCGTCTTACGCGATGTTGGGCTATGAATACGCCTTCTCGCCAGTCGTCACATCGGCTATCTCGATTGCTCTGTTTGCTGCAGCAACTCACATCTCAACCAAAGGCGCGAGCTGGCTAGGTAAGATTGCCGAGATCGTGGCCTACGGTGTATTCGCTCTGTTTGCAATCTACGTTATCGGTGCACTAATGGCACTGGGCGGCAACCATGAGCCAGTAGAACCAATCACGCTTGAAGCAATGACACCGACCATCAACTGGGCAACGCTAGGTATCATGTGTTGGATATTCCAAGCAGCCGGTGGTGCAGAAACCGCAGCCGCTTACCTAAACGATGTTAAGGGCGGTCACAAGTCTTTCATCAAGGTTATCATTGGTGCAGGTATCGCAATCGGCGCAATGTACGCAGTGGGCTCTCTTCTAGTAAACGTATTCGTTGCTCGTGATGAACTGACCTACGCTGGCGGCATGGTTGAAATCTTCACAGGTATGGCGAACTACTTCGACATTTCACAATCTCTAACGGGTCGCTTCGTCGGTATTATCCTATTCGTTGCTATGTTCGGTTCGATGATGATGTGGACAGCAGCTCCAGTAAAAATTCACTTCTCTGAAATCCCTAAAGGTGTTTACGGCGAGAAGACAACAGAGCTTAACGAACACGGCGTGCCAGTACGTGCAGCTTGGTGGCAGTTCGCGTTTGTATTCGTGATGCTTGTGGTGAACGGCTTCGGCTCTGAATCTGTACAAGACATGATGAATACAGCAATCAATCTAACAGCAGGTACCGCAATGCTACCGCCAATCTTCATCATGGTGGCCTACTTTGTATTCCGCTTGAAACACGACGACACACCGCGTGATTTCCGCATGGGTACTCGAGTTCAAGGTATGGCAGTAGTATCGGTACTGATTGGTATCTTCATTGTGAGCATGACAGCATCGGCATTCCCGACAGGTGTTGACCTTGTTCAAGCCTTCTTCATCAACGTCTTCATGACAGCGGTATTCTCTGGTATCGCATGGTGGTGGATCTCTCGCTTTGAAAAGAAGCAAGCAGGTAAAGAAGCAAAGCTAGAAACGGCTAAGCAGTCGTAATCCAGAATCTATACATCTAGTTAAAAGCGCCTTAATTGGCGCTTTTTTTGTTTTAAATCAGATAATTAAAATAAAAACCCCAAAAATAAAAACGGCGTTCCGTCAAGGTTTCAGTTCACGAAAAACACCAATTAATAGGTAATAAAACTCAAATAAAAACCAAGGTAAAACATTAACTAAATTTATTTACTCAAGGTCACATATTTGATCAATTTCGATTAACTTCCCGCCGCTTAATCTTTAATCTTCTTGCTGAAGAGACAAACTGATTCATATAAAGAAAGCGACAAAAAAGCCCCTACACGCCTTATAAATCGTCGCTCATGAAACAAGCAATCTCTTCAATGAACTTCTTAATCTTTAACTCTTTGTTTTGGTAATAAGTTTACTGAAATACCAAAGAAAAAAACCCCAAAGAAGTCCGATCGTAAATCTATAAAAACAACAATGAGCCAACCCTGACAAAACAAAGCGGGTGTTTGCCAAACCAACATAACAATAAAAGTGCGGCCTAGAGCTTCCCTCTCTAGGACCAAGTTATAACGATCATCAACGTGATTCACCGGAGAACATCATGTCCGAAAATAAACGCAGTACGATAGGCAAATTTGCCCTACTGTCTATGACCTTCGCGGCGGTATACAGCTTCAATAACATCATTAATAACAACATCGAGATCGGCCTTTCCTCGGCTCCGATGTTCTTTCTAGCAACCATCTTTTACTTTGTGCCATTTTGTTTGATCGTTGCAGAGTTTGTGTCACTGAATAAAGACTCTGAAGCGGGTGTTTACTCTTGGGTTAAAAGCTCTCTAGGCGGCCGCTGGGCGTTTATTTCAGCTTACACCTACTGGTTTGTTAACCTGTTCTTCTTCACCTCTCTGCTCCCTAGAATCATCGCTTACGCGTCGTATGCGTTCTTAGGTTTTGAGTACATATTCACGCCAATGACCACCGCAATTCTAAGTACTATTTTGTTTGCGGTCGCGACTCATATCTCGAATAACGGTGCGAAATTACTGGGCCCTATCACCTCACTAACATCATCACTGATGCTGTTGCTAACGATGTCTTACATCTTGCTATCTGGCGGTGCTTTGGTAGGCGGTATCGAGCCAGCTGACCCAATCACCATTGAAGCCATGACACCAAGCTTCAACTGGGCATTCCTTGGCGTAATCACTTGGATCTTCATGGCGGCAGGCGGTGCAGAATCGGTCGCGGTTTACGTTAACGACATCAAAGGCGGTCACAAGTCTTTCGTTAAAGTCATCATCATTGCCGGTATCTTCATCGGTGCGCTTTACTCGGTAGGATCTGTGTTAGCAAACGTGTTTGTTTCGCGTGAAGAGCTTAAATTCACAGGCGGCTCAGTTCAGGTATTTGAAGGGCTAGCAAGACACTTTGGCCTGTCTGAAATCTTGATGAACCGTTTCGTTGGTGTGGTTTCATTCACGGCGATGCTGGGCTCTCTGCTGATGTGGACGGCAACACCCGTTAAGATTTTCTTCTCTGAAATCCCTAAAGGTATCTTCGGTGAGAAAACGGTCGCTCTAAACAAACAAGGCGTTCCAGAGCGTGCGGCTTGGATTCAGTTCTTGATTGTGATTCCACTGATGTTCATTCCGACACTGGCGTCCGATACGGTTCAAGATCTGATGAGTACCATTATCAACATGACAGCTGCAGCATCGATGTTGCCACCGCTATTCATCATGATCGCGTACCTTAATTTACGTTTGAAGTTGGATCACTTACCTCGTGATTTCAGAATGGGCTCACGTATGACAGGCATTACCGTGGTCTCGATTCTGATCGGCATTTTCACTGTTGGCTTCTTTGCGTCAACCTTCCCAACAGGTGCTGACATCATGACCATCATCTTCTACAACGTGGGCGGGATTGTTATCTTCCTTGGCTACGCGTGGTGGAAGTACGGAAAATATGAAAAAAGCTTATCTCCAGAAGAGAAAAAACTAGAAGCAAAACCTGAACCGGCGAACGCTTAGTTTACCCTGCACTCTGATTTAAACTTCGGGCACTCTGACTTAAACTTCAGGCACTCACATTTGGTGAGTGCCTTTTTATTTGTCGGTACATTTCCACTAACCATCTCGATTAAATCAAAGCCATTCAAGAATCAAAACATTCGAACCAACAATCTAACCACCCATCAAACAATTCACCTCCCGAATACTTATAACCCTAGCCATACCTCTGCAAATTCAACTGAAAGTCAAAATAAAAACAAAGTAAATATTTACTAAAAATAGATCACACTTTTAAACTTAATTAATTTTAAACATCAAAATTATCATTAATATTGGTTTTGCGATCGTAAGTAACCTGACCAATACGCCTTGAAGAGCACCCCATATTAGAAGTCAGAACTGCTTGCGAACCTTCATTTATAACCCCGACACAGAAGTGATTAAAATGAAAAGTAGTTTTACTAAAAACACTCTTATTACAAGCTGTATTCTTGCTGCCTTAAGTACCACTGCCCACGCGGAAGAGTCCGCAGCAAACCACAGTGATACTCAGCCTCCTCAGACAGAAACTGAAACCCTATTTAACTTTTATGGTGAGCTTGGCCTTGGTGGTCACGTGGCACTCGAAGGTGATGATAAAGGCCGCTACGCAGACGGTACTTACATTGAAGCTGGCTTGGCTATCGAGCACGGTAATTGGTTTGGTCTTGCTTATATGGAGGGCTGGACAGTACAAGCCGATGACGAAGGCAATGCTTGGGCAACGGGCCACGGCTGGGGCGGTTTTGAAGGTGGTTTCAACCGCTTTTACGCTGGCTACCGCACAGATAACAAAACAGAATTCATGATTGGTCGTATGGACTCTTCATTAGATGACGTTCAATGGTGGGGTGACCCTACGGTTGAATACGGCTACGCGATCTCAAACACGCGAGACGTGCACCTTGGTGTGAAGATTCAAAACCTAGAAGGCAAGCTTCGCTACAGCGTTTCTTTCGCGCCAGAGTCTGACTTCTCGGAAGACGATGCTCTTGTTCACTTCGGTAAATACGACAGCTTCGCAGACCAATGGAAAGATAAGAACGCCATGGTCAATGGTTACCTTCAATACGATCTGACCGACGACTTAACCCTAATGGGTGGTGGTGAAGTTCGTAACAACGATGGTGGTGAACTATTGCTATTGGGTGCTGAGTACAAAAACTTCGCCACTCGTGTTTGGCACGATACAGATAAAGGCAACCAAGAGTCTTTCGGTAGCGAGTCTGGTATTCAAACCAGTGCATGGTACGAAGCGGCACAAGGCGTTTACCTATCTGCAGCCTACAACTACGCAAACTTTGACGGTGACAATGGCGACAAAGAAATCACCTCTTACATCAATGCTGGCGTTTGGTATGAATACGGCAACGGCGCGTTTGCGACTGCTTTCGATAGCCGCTTTGGCGTAGGCAGCGACACTGAAATCGGCGACGCTCAGGTGTTCGCAATGCAATACTTCTACTGGTAATAACAGGAATTGATCATGAAACTGAATAAATCATTCGCAGCTCTCGCTATCGGTGCAGCCCTTGTCGTTACTGGTTGTGCTTCAAACTCAATCTCTGGCTCAGGCTCTGACACAGAGCAACTGCAAGCCAACGAATTTAAGAACGTTATCGACCGTACTGGCTCACCTGAATACATGCGTGACTACGACTTCGATGACCACCAACGCTTTAACCCATTCTTCGACCTAGGCGCATGGCACGGTCACCTACTGCCAGACAGTGCAGAAGGCATGGGCGGATTCCCAGGTACAGCACTGCTTACCGAAGAATACATCAACTTCATGGCTGATAACTTCGACCGCCTAAGCGTGTTCAAAGATGGCAAAAAAGTGGCTTTCACTATGGAAGCTTACAGCCTACCGGGCGCATTGGTTCAGACACTAAAATCTGACGATGTGACTGTAGAAATGACGATGCGTTTTGCTTCAAACCGTACCTCTCTGCTAGAAACAAAAATCACTACCGACTCACCGGTTGAATTAGTGTGGGATGGTGAACTGCTAGAAAAGACGCACGCCAAAGAAGGCGTGGCACAAACCGACAAAACAATCGCTGAAACTTACCCTGAGTATGACCGTCAAATCGTCGCAACCGACGATGGCCTAAAGGTGACCTTCGGTAAGGTTCGTTCGACATGGGATCTACTGACTTCTGGTGAGTCTGAATACCAAGTTCACAAGTCGATTCCAACGAAAACCACGGTTGATGGTTTAGCGTTTACTTCAACGGCAAACATTGAAGCATCGACGACTATCTACACCACATACTCGCATGTTCTAACGGCAGAAGAAGCGCAAGCGGAACAGCCTGAAATCAAAAAGATCATGGCAAACCCTACCGACTTCTTAGCCGCATCAGCAGAACGTTGGGAAGGCTATCTTGAGATGGGTTTAACCAACCCGAACGCGACACCAGAGCAAGAGCGTGTTGCGGTTAAAGCGATGGAAACCCTAAACGGTAACTGGCGTGGCGCTGCAGGTGCGATGGAGTTTGACTCTGTGACACCATCCGTGACGGCGCGTTGGTTCTCGGGCAACCAAACTTGGCCTTGGGACACATGGAAGCAAGCCTACGCAATGGCTCACTTCAACCCAGATGTAGCGAAAGATAACATCCGCGCGATGTTCGCTTACCAAATTCAGGCTGACGATGCCGTTCGTCCTTGGGATGAAGGTTACGTGCCCGATCTACTCGCTTACAACCTAAGTCCAGAACGTGGCGGCGATGGCGGTAACTGGAATGAACGTAATACCAAACCAAGCCTAGCAGCATGGGCAGTAATGGAAGTCTACAAAACCACCAGCGACGAAGCTTGGCTACAAGAGATGTATCCAAAACTAGTGGCATACCATGATTGGTGGCTACGCAACCGTGACAACAACGGCAATGGCGTTCCAGAGTATGGCGCTGCTCGTGACAAAGCACACAACACACCTGAAGGTGAAATGTACTTCACCGTGGTTCGTGGCGATAAGCACGAAACAGTCGTAGGACAAGCAGCACTGGATAAAGTGGTAGCAGAAGGCAACTACGATTACATCGAGAGCCCCGCACAAACGGCTGCATCTTGGGAATCAGGCCGTGACGATGCAGCCGCATTTGGCTTCATTGATAAAGACCAGCTAGACGCATACGTTGCAAACGGTGGTAAGCGCAGCGATTGGGATGTTGAGTTCGCTCAAAACCGCGCTGAAGACGGCACTTTGCTTGGCTATTCATTGCTGCAAGAGTCCGTTGACCAAGCAAGCTACATGTACAGCGATAACAAGTACCTAGCAGAAATGGCTGACATTCTAGGTAAAGACGCAGAAGCGAAAGAGTTCCGTGAAAAAGCAGAGCACCTATCGAACTACATCAACACCTGTATGTTCGACGAAGGCACTAACTTCTTCTACGACATTCGTATCGAAGACAAGCCACTAGCGAATGGCTGTGCAGGTAAACCGATTGTCGAGCGTGGTAAAGGCCCTGAGGGTTGGTCACCACTGTTCAACGGTGCAGCAACACAAGCTCACGCTGATGCCGTGGTCTCTGTGATGAAAGATACCTCAGAGTTCAACACCTACGTTCCACTGGGCACAGCAGCGCTTTCTAGCCCAGCATTTGGCCCAGATATTTACTGGCGTGGACGTGTATGGGTAGACCAGTTCTACTTCGGCCTAAAAGGTATGGACAGCTACGGCTACCGTGACGATGCGATTGAAATGGCAGGCGCATTCTTCGACCACGCCGATGGCTTGGTACAAGACGGTCCTATCCGTGAGAACTACAACCCGCTAAACGGTGAACAACAAGGTGCTCCAAACTTCTCTTGGAGTGCTGCCCACCTATACATGTTATACAACGATTTCTTTACTGACGCAGAGTAAGTAAAAACCTATACCTGTCTTCTGAAATTCAATGAAAATCTAACCTCATAAATTTCAGACTTTGGCACTCAGTTTCTCGCTGAGTGCCTTTTTTATATCTGAAGTAACGTAAGCGAAAAACAAGCACTTAGACCATTTGGCCTACCATGATCCTTTTACTCTGTTCGTTGTACTCAGCTAACACAGGCAAGCTTTTACTCACAAAAAGCAAAGAGTGCTCTTGCTATGAAATCCCATTCAAAAATTTCATCACCCTCACTGAAATATTGAATTCTGAAGACTTATTCGAATTTTATTTATCCTTATTAGCCTTCCGGACATTAATTTGATAGTCGTTTACTAAATAATAGCTAAACTATAGTGTCGTCTACCCCTTTTTTGAGAAAACCTAAATGCCTAATGCTGATTCCACCCTAAACAAACGTATGGGAATCGTTGCGCTCACCTGGCCAATTTTTATCGAAGTTCTTTTAAGAACCGCACTCAACACCAGTGATGTATTCATGTTATCGGGATACTCGGACAAAGCCGTGTCTGCCGTTGGTGTTATTTCTCAGATATCCTTTTTCCTGATCATTGTCTCGACCATGGTCAGCAGTGGTACGGGTATTCTAATCGCGCAATACAATGGTGCTTCCCGCACTCAAGAGAGCGCTCACGTGGGTGTAGCAAGTATCATTCTGGCCATTATTGCCGGTGTGCTACTGAGTGTGATTGCCGTTCTTGTTGCTGAATATTTTATCCCGCTTTATCAACTCGAACCTCAAGTCGAACAGTACGCGCAAGAATACCTGTTCATCAGTGGTGCTCTCACCTTCAATGTAACCATAGGTGTGGTTCTCACCACTATTTTGCGCAGTCATGGCTATTCAAAGTCACCGATGGTGATCAATATGATTGCAGGTGTCATCAACGTATTCGGTAACTACTGTGCCTTATATCAACCTTTTGGTTTGCCTGTATACGGCGTGCAAGGGGTTGCGACCGCGACCGTCATTAGCCAAGTAATCGGAATGTTGATCTTGATTGGTGTGGTCAGAAGCAAAGGGATTTATCTACCAGTGAAGCAGTTTAAATCTGTGCCGAAAGCCATCTATCAAAAAATCATGAAGATCGGCTCGATGAACGCTGGAGAAGTGCTCTCTTATAACATGGCTCAGATCAGCATTACCTTCTTTGTAGTGCAGATGGGTACGTCTTCACTGGCTGCGTTTACTTACGCACAAAACATCGCTCGCCTCTCTTTTGCGTTTGCACTGGCAATTGGTCAAGGCAGCCAAATCCAAACAGGCTATTACATTGGTAAGGGTTGGATCGACGAGATTACCAAGCGCGTGCAACGTTACTTTGTGGTTGGCTTTATCGCGTCAACCGCGATCACCTGCATGGTGTATGTGTTCCGTTTCGAAATTCTCGATCTGTTCACGCAAGATCCAGAGATCATTGCGCTAACGGCGGCACTGATTGCAGGTTCCATCATTCTTGAAGCTGGACGAGTATTTAACCTTATCTTTATCTCTTGTCTAAAGGCTGCTGGCGACATTAAATTCCCGATCAAAATGGGCATTCTCAGCATGTGGGGCATTGGGGTTGCCATGAGCTATTTGCTTGGCGTGCATTGGGGTTATGGCGTATTGGGTGCTTGGATGGCAATCGCGATGGACGAGTGGTTCCGTGGAATCATCATGGCCTATCGCTGGCGAGCTAAGAAATGGACTCGATTCTCTTTTTAGACTTTTTAGCCTTCCATTTATCTTCACAAGATCGAAAAACGCCGCTCCTATTTCCAAAGAGCGGCGTTTTCGTTTTTAATTACCCGAACTCATCTACGCGGTCGCAAGTGCTTTCTTTCGCTTTGCTAGTCGTCCAAAAATACCGAGCAACATAACAATGCCACACACGCCATAAACTTGCATGATGGTTGGATCGTCCGATACAAAACCCACATCCGAGAACATAACGTAAGCACCAAGCACCATGTAAAGAATAATAGCCGAAGCCTCGAAACGGAACTCCCAAGGTGTCACATCAATATTCTCATTGACTGGCATCACGTACTCAGACTCACGCGGCATAAAGTAACCAATGATGAACATCAACGCGGTACATACCACGAACAGAATCGCTAATTGATGTAGGAAGTGAATCGGAGTTTTGAACACCAACTGCATTGCAGCGTAAGAACTTACAAACACCACCAACGCCACTTTCGCCGCTACAGCTGGTACACGTTTAGAGATATAGCCGACAAACACGATAGTGAAGATTGGCACACTGAAGAAACCTGCCACCATTTGTAGATATTGGAACAAACCTTCTGGTGCGTACATGATGAATGGTGCGATACATACCGAGATAATCGCAATCACGACACCAAAAATACGCCCTTTACCCACTAGCTCTTCATCGGTTTTACCTTGTCCGAATAGCGGCTTATACACGTTCAATGCAAACAGAGTCGTTGAGCTGTTCAACACACCATTAAAGGTACTCAAAATCGCACCAAACATCACCGCAACGAAGAAGCCCACTAGCGGCTTAGGCAAAACTTCATTAACTAAACGGGTGTACATGGTGTCTGGATTACCCGCATCAGCGCCAAACATATGGAAAGCAATGATACCCGGAATGATCAAAAACAGCGGAGAGATGACCTTAATCGCACCGGCAAGGATTACACCTTTCTGACCTTCTTTCAGGTTCTTAGCACCCAATGCGCGTTGAATGATAGATTGGTCAGTACCCCAGTAATACAAGTTCACCAAAAGCAGACCTGTGAACAATGTTGAGAACGGCAGTGGATCGGTTTCTGTACCCACCGATTGGAGCTTCTCTGGCGCGGCATAAAGCAGAATATCTAAGCCAGCACCGAAACTCCCCTCGCCCAACACCATTAAACCAAATACAGGGATCATCATGCCGCCGACAATCAAGCCTACACCATTAATGGTATCTGCAATTACAACCGCCTTTAGGCCACCATAAATCGCGTAAAAGAAGCCAAGTAGACCAATCGTCGCCGAAATCAGTGCAATTGAACTAAACTCTGAAATATTTAGCAGGGCCTGAACATCGAAGATTTCACCCAAAACAACAGCGCCCGCGTAAAGTGTGGTAGGCAAAATGTTGATCACGTATTGGCACAAGAAAAGTAACGTCACAAACTTCTTCACCGACATGTCGTAGCGGCTCTCTAAGAAATCAGGAATGGTGGTGATACCTTGTTTCAAATAACGAGGAACTAACATTAAAGCAATAATCACCAAGGTGACACCAGAAGCCACTTCCCAACCCATGACACTCATGTTGTGGGTGTAAGATTGTGCGCTCATGCCCACGAAACTGGTGGCACTCAAGTTCGTTAAGATAAGTGAGCTGGCAATTAAGCCACCGGTTAAGCTTCTTCCGCCAAGAAAGAAACCATCTTGTGAGGTGTTTTTGTCATTTTTCACTTTGTTGTAGGTAAACGCGACTACAAACCCAGTAAATAACAAAAATGACAACAGAACGGTAATAGACATTTTGTTTTCCTTAAGTTGAGTTATTGCGGCAGCAATACCTCGCTGCCGATTATAATTTTTATATTTAGATTTTTATTTGTAGGGGTACTCAGAGTCAGAGATTCACATCTTTTTTAGATGCACAATCAAGGCAGACTCTGGGTCGAGAATAGGTAAGGTCAATCCAATCTCTTTGAGGTTATCGCCGCTTAAAGTCAGAGTTTTATCTAACCATTGAGGGCGTTGCTTCATGAGTTGGAAACTGGTTTGTGGCATCTCCACTAACTTCACTTGATACAGCGCACTGTCTTCCACGCAGCTAATACGAAGTGGTGATGGCAGAGCGTATTCAGGCATGGCCAACTGACACACGGTGATCAGCATTTCATCATCATTCTGCACCCCATAGATGTTCTGGTTTTTGTCCGCGGGATCCATGCGGAAACTACGACCTGAGTGCAAAATATGGCGGAACTGCTTATGCAGAGAGATGTAGTGAGAGAAAGCTTGCTTCTCTTGTTGCGACTCTTTAACCGGGTCAAGTTCAACGCCCATGTGCCCCATCAAAGCGGTGACACCACGCATATTGATACTGTGACGACGATTGGTTGAATGGCACTCAGCAGGGCCAATGTGCGCACCCATAACTTCTGGTGGGAAGAAGTAGCTCATGCCTTTTTGAATGGCTTGTCGTTCCAATGCATCGTTACAATCGGATGCCCAGAATCGATGTGTTCTTTTAAGGATTTCAAAATCAATGCGACCACCGCCTGATGAGCAAGATTCAATCTCGACCTTAGGGTGTGCTTGATTCAGTTGATCAACGAGACGATACAAGGCTTCAGTTTGACCATGCACCGCCGCCTTACCTTGGTGGCCCGGCTGAACTAATTCACGATTCATGTCCCACTTTAAGTAGCCGATATTGTACGTAGTCAGAAGCGTATCAAGGCGAGAGAACAAGTAGTCAAAGCACGCTTCATTCTGCAAGTCTAAAACATACTGCCAACGACCAGACGGTTGATGATAACCTTGCAAACCTAGGACCCAATCAGGATGGTTACGGTATAGGTTTGAGTCTTGGCTGACCATCTCAGGTTCAACCCACAACCCGAACTCCATCCCCTGTTGGTTAACGTGTTCAATCACAGGTTCTAAGCCATTTGGGTATTTCACTTCATCGAGATACCAATCGCCTAAGGCCGTTCGTTCGCCATCACGACCAATAAACCAACCATCATCAATAATGAATCGTTCAACACCCATTGCGCCGGCTTCGGTTGCCATCTGCATGATGTATTCCGGTTTATGGTCGAAGTAGATGCCCTCCCAAGTATTTAAGTGCACAGGGCGAGGTTTATCGGTAGGGAATTGAATAATGTTGTCACGAACAAACTGCTGAAAACGTTGAGCAATACCGTTCAAACCAGAGTTGCTGTAACAGCCATAGAGCCAAGGTGTCTGGTAAGTAGCCTCTGGTTCTAGAATCGATTCACCCGCTAACAATAACTCTCCCGCTTGTACAAAGCGGCGGCCATCACTGCGAACATCAGCACGCATTTGGTGGTTACCACTCCAACCTAAATGGAAGCCCCACACCAAACCATTCTGTTCTGAGAAACCTTGCGTTCCTGCAAACATGCCAGGGAAGTTTTCATGTGAAGTACGGCCGCGACGGTTCTCTTGCATGAAGCCACCATGCTCAAAACGCTGACGTTGCGTTTGGAACTCATGACACCAACGACCATGGAACGTCATCAATTCATTGGCGTGGTTTGGCAGCGGCAACGTTGATGACAGCTTATTTAAATAGTATTTACTGCCCCCTTTGTTGGTTACTGTGATGCGCTTTTGAACCACATCCGATTCGTAATCCAGTTTAATTTCAACCGTCAATTCAAGCTTAGACACGGTGTCTTCTAGAACAAAAGTGGCTTGCTGAACCTGAGCTTCCACGCGGACGGTATTAAAAACGGGTGCCCAATCAAAACCATCACGATGCCCTTCTATTCCCGGCGCATTAAAATGACCGCTACCCAATTCAGGACAAAGAGAAAGCGGTACATCGACATCAAGGCGTGCTTGAGAGATCGGTCTCTCGGTTGATAACAAAAGATCTTCATCAATACTGGCGATCTTTGCGCCCCAGTGAAGAACCTCTGGAGTACGGCCCGATTTGATGATCAAACTGTGGTTTTTACTTGTTAGATGAATAAATTCGCTCATAGCCAATCTCATATTGTTTTCGTAAACATAAACTAAAATTAATAGTGAACTTGAAGACTGAAATTAGTACTAAAAAGGCTAAATAACGTGATCTAAAAACACTTATTCGTTGCTAAAATTTGCACAAGATCGACTGTTTCCGGAAACATATTTAATGTTTCAAATGACATTTTTTTGAAAGGGAGCAGAGTTTCATTTCGCTAAATTGGATAAGCTCATCGAACGACGGGAATATTCGATGGACGGTGTGATGAGTGTAACTTTTAAAGATGTGGCGAAGCTGGCTGGCGTATCGACTCAAACAGTATCAAGGGTGACGAACGGTTCGCAAGATGTCGCAGAATCCACTCGAAACAAAGTGAATGCTGCGATAAAGAAGCTTGGATATGTGCCCAATAAAGGGGCTCAAATGCTCAGCCGTTCCAAGTCCACCAGCATAGGGTTAGTGACGCTCGATATGGCACTGCATGGCGCCGCAATGATCGCTAACGGTGTACGAATGCAGGCTCACGATATGGGGTATGGCACCGCTTTTTCTGTAGTATCCGAACCGAACCTCACCAACACCCGCGAGGCTATTCGTGAACTGATGGCTCAACAGGTCGACAGCATCATTCTCAATGTGCCTTTAAAGAGTGCAGACGCCGAATTGCTGGTAGAACAATATCAACACTTGAACCTCATCTTCATTGATGTCCCTTCTAACAGCCAAGTTAACTATATATGCGGCGATCACGCCGAGGGCGCAAAGCTGGCGGCTCAGCATCTTATTGAAAATGGTCGCTCTGAATACTTGTTGATCAGCGGGCCTAACGAATCCAGTGCCTCACAAATCCGTCTTCAGAGTTGGTTGGGTGTGCTATCAGATGCAAACTGTCAGGTACAGTTTCAACATCAAGGAAACTGGCAAGCGGAAAGTGGCTACCTTGGCATTCGAGACGCCGTTGCGAAACAAATCCCATTTGATGCTGTGTTGGTCGCCAGTGATCAAATGGCATTAGGGGTTTTACGCGCACTGCAAGAACTGCAGATTCCAGTCCCTGACAAGGTTGCGGTCGTCGGCTTTGATGGCATCGAGGACAGTGCGTTTTTTAATCCACCACTGACCACCATCAAACAAGACTTCACCACGATTGGTCGACAAGCTGTGGTACTTGCAGAGAAGCTCAACGCTAACTCACAAGATGCTTTACTGCAGCACCATATCGAAACTGCATTACTCCCAAGAGAAAGCAGCCAACCTAAGGTGACGGCTCACTATGAAAAACAAGAGATCGAGCAACTGCTGAAAAGAATTCAGACCCTTTTGCCAGAATCGACATAAAAGAAAAAGCGCTAGGGGGAGCTAGCGCTTTAAGACCAACTAAGTCCGTTTAGCCTGGTAGTTTTTTAAGCTATATCATGAGGATATAACCAATTTTTTTACTTAGGTAAATCAAAAAGCCTATTCTTTACGACTGCCTTGAGTCGTAAATTAAGTATAGTCGGGTTCTTATAATAAACCGGATTTTTCTAAAATTAATTCATATGAATTTGACGATTAACCGACACAATAAACTATTCGGAAATCACAGATGAGATCGCATTAGTAATCAACTTTCTAAGTAGTTTATTTTTATCATCTAAATGCTTTGCCTTTCTATAAACAAGCTGGATATCAAAATCTGGAACATCAATAGGTGGCTTCACAGCTAGTAAGGTTTCTTCACTATCAATATCCTTGCGCGCGACTAGCTTGGGGACAATACACAATAGTTCTCTGCCACGAATGAGTCGTTTAACAGTTAAAAAGTTACTGGAAGATATCGCGACTTTCCGGCTTAAGCCGAGTTCACCTAAACGAGTGTCCACTCCCGTCTTTAAAGCCCCTGCAGGGGAAACAAGCGCGTGCTCGACAGCAACAAATTGTTCTAGCGACATCGGCTCCTCAATAGATAGAACCGATTGATCAAGTAAACAAACATGTTGCTCCGTATACAAATGCTTTGTTCGATATTGCTTTGGTACCTCACCAAAGCTGCCTATCGTCATATCAAGCTTGGCATCGTCAAAGACTTGCTGGTAGTTACTCAGGTTTACATTGAACAACGCTACTTGAGAATAAGGAGAGGATTGCTTAATCAGGTCAAACAATATTGGAGCGAACATCTGCTCGGCATAATCAGTGAGACCAATCTTCCAAGTCCCTTTATAAGTCTCTGCATCAAACGATTTAGATAACAGAACTTCAGACTGGATGGTATTCAGTAGCGCGTCCACGGTACTTGATAGTTCAATGGCTCGGTCGGTCGCCTCCATCTTGCTACCTACACGCTCAAACAAAGGGTCATCAAACAACTTTCGTAGCCTTTGTAAGCTATGGCTCATCGCAGATTGGCTGACATAACAACGCTCAGCAGCCTTACTCACGCTATTCGTTTTATACAAAGCCTGCAGTGCAATCAACAAGTTAAGGTCGACCCCTTTCCAGTTAAAATCAGCCACAAATCAATCCCATATCATTCATAATTATAATTAAAACAATTAATTTGAATCATAGTTCAACTCCACCTAAATTACGCTAAACATTTATCTGGAATCGATCATGCTTTCAATTTTTAAAACCTTTTTCTGGCTTGGCTGGATTAGCTTCGGTGGACCAGCGGCACACATTGGCTACTTCCGTAAAACCTTTGTTGAGAAACTGAACTGGTTGTCCGACGAAGAGTACGGGCAGATTGTCGCTCTTAGTCAATTTCTACCGGGCCCAGGTTCAAGTCAGGTTGGCTTTGCGGTCGGCTACAAGAAAGGTGGATTAACAGGTGCTATTGCTGCATTTGTCGGCTTCACTTCCCCATCTGTGATTCTGATGCTGATATTGGCGTTAGTCAGCAACCAGCTATTGGAAGATCCACTTTTCAATTCAATCATTCACGGGCTTAAGTTATTAGCGGTAGTGGTTGTAGCTGATGCAACCTTTGGTATGTACAAGAACTTTTGCCAATCGAAGATAGCGACCGCCTTATGTGTGATTACCGCGATTGTACTACTACTGATTCCAGGCATCTGGCCTCAAGTTTTAGTGCTTCTATTTGCAGCAATGGTTGGCAGTAAGTTCTTGACGTCTCAAGAGCTCAAAACGATACCTTCAACGCAAAAAATATCGGTAACGCCTCTGGTGATTTTCGTTGCTTTACTGGTTGGTCTGCCTCTATTCAGTGCTTACTCTCAAGGCATTGAAGTATTTGGCTTGTTCTACCAAGCAGGTAGCTTAGTATTCGGTGGCGGCCACGTGGTACTTCCGTTGCTACAAAATGGTATTGGTGACCAACTGTCTCAAGATGCCTTCCTAACAGGTTATGCAGCAGCACAGGCAGTACCAGGGCCTATGTTTACACTTGCTACTTACTTAGGTTATGTATTGATGCCATCGGCACCGATCACTGGCGCACTACTCGCAACGATTGCTGTGTTCTTACCGGGCTTCTTATTACTACTGGGTGTACTGAAGAACTGGCAGGCGATTGCAAGCAAACCTTTAGTGGCAGGCGCTCTTACTGGTGTGAATGCGGCGGTAGTCGGGTTACTACTTGCGGCTCTGTATCAGCCAATCTTCACAAGTGCGGTGAGTGGCGGTTTAGACTTCGCTCTGATCATCATAGGTGTGTGGCTACTGAAAACGGTCAAGATGCCAATCGTAGGGCTTGTCGGCATGTTTATGCTATTCGGCGCTCTTACTGGCTTTGTTAACTAAAGATCTAACCGAAGCAAGAAGTTAGTGAATACCTAACTTCTTGCTTACGACTGAACGATAGGAGCCGTCGAACCTTTAACTAGCAGGCTTGATTCCATGGAAGTTAAAAAACAAATTGCAATCAATTAGCGGGATTGGGCTTAACGGCCAAAAAGAGTGTTTATTATCAGGGAGATAGTACTTTAAAAAGGCGATCAAATTATTGCAGGGATTAACATGTTCTCTCGCCATAATGTAATCGTAGTTCCACCCCTTTTTCACTCCAAGTTTTCTTGTCGTCATATAACGACCAACCTTCCATGCAATACCTGGGTCTGTAGGAATCAAAATGGACAAAGTGCCGCCCGGCTTTAATACCCTAAGCCATTCTTTAATCACAAGATGAGGCTCATAAAGGTGTTCCAATATATGTGTCGCAATAACACGATCAAAGCAGTTGCTTTCAAAGTCTAACGCTCGTGCATTCGTTACATTAAAAACGAGCTTGTCATAAGTACTGGTGTTACTGAGTTGCCTTTTTGCCACTTCAAGTGCGGCAGAATCGCCATCACTGACCGTATACTCGTCAAAACTATGCTGAACATGTCTCAAGTGTTCACCCGTTCCTGAACCCACTTCTAGCACCTTCGAGAAATGCTCTCTGTTACTGAAAGGCTTCTCACACGCTATATGACCCGCCCTCATCACATAGCCTGTTGTACTGCTTTCGTAGACTCGCTCGTCATATTCATCACTGAAACGGGACAAATAATCGAGCCACTCCTTGTCTTCATCCTTGTTTATTCTCATTCCTGAATCCTATTGAGATGGCTTGTGATCGTGACTTCTTAATATTGAAAGGATCCTCATCTCTCGTCTGCCGCGCGACACGTTGTCGAGTATCAAGCCGCAAAAGAAAGACATCACCGCGATAAGTGCAATTGAACTAGACAGAATAGCTGTTGGGACTCTTTCAACGAGCCCGGTATCAATAAAATCGATAATAACGGGAACCCCTAATCCCAATGAGATAAAGCAAAGCAACACCGACAAAGCACCGAAAAAAAACATCGGCTTTACGTCTCGTAGCAGGAACAAAATAAAGTTGAGGATTTTGATCCCATCACTCAATGTATTCAGCTTACTCGCCGTGCCTTCAGGCCTTGAGTGGTAATGAGTGGGTACTTCTTTGATCGACATATTATGGTGCAATGCATGCACGGTTAGTTCCGTCTCAATTTGAAAGCCATCACTGAAAATAGGAACCGTTTTTACAAACCGGCGACTCATCACTCGATAGCCAGAGAAAACATCATTCAATTGAGCATTGAACCCTTTATTTATCAGAGTCGAAAACATCTTATTACCCAAAATATGTCCTGCAGGATAAGCCTCGGAAGAGCGCTCTCGACTGCCAATGATCATATCGAGCTGTTCAGTAACCAGTTGTTCAATCAGTGTAGGGCAAATGGAGGCGTCGTAGGTATCATCACCATCAGCCATAATATAAATATCAGCATCAATATCTGAGAACATCCGTCGCACAACTTCACCTTTGCCCTGACGATACTCATGGCGAACAACAGCACCAGCTTGCAGCGCCTCTTCGACCGTGCCATCAGTAGAGTTATTGTCGTACACATAAACCGTCGCACTTGGTAGTGCACGTTGAAAGTCAGCCACCGTTTTTCCAACCGCTCCGGCTTCGTTATAGCACGGGAGTAACACCGCTATGGTTTGATTCTTCATGAGCTCTCCCTGACTCGAAACACTCGGTACCCATTTTCAATATTGTCGTACACAACATCTAACCAAGTTGGCGTATCTGAGCTGTACAGCTTATTGATCAATGCCTCCTCGCTAGCCGAGTCCTTTAAAATCAACAAATGCGGATCATTGCCAATAACAATGATATCGATGCTTTTCTCTATGATTTTCCGTTCGGCTAAGCTCAGATCTTCCTCTAGCATTACTTCAATAAGAAATTGGTTCCCAACAATATTTCGATGGTAAGGAGCAGCAATAATTCGATTATCCGTTTTTGCCAACACTGGAGCCCCCGTTTCAATCCCTGAAAGTATGGTGTGCGAATTTATATCGTTATCTTTTAACACCTTATGAATCTTCAGAGATTGCTCCTTTTGATCAAGAGTAGTTGTAATTTCTTCGGTTGGCGACAACGCGAGAATGACAAAGGCGACCGCTAGTGGTGCTCCAGAAGTAATAACCGCTGCTTTTATGATGGAGGAACGGATGTAATCTGCTAACTGAAGAATCACGTATGCTTGGAGGGGAGCCGCTAGCACAAAACACAACCTCATGACTCTAATCTGCCAAAAGATCGCAAGGGCTAAATTGAACATAAAGATGAGATACAAAATTGAGCAGTGGTGATTTTTACGCTTAAAAAGTGGATACAAAGTGGCAGGAATCACGAGCAAAGCGTAATTCTCTATCGAGAAAAAACCATGACTTGCGACATATCTAACGACCGATTTCGCTTCCGTCACTTGGTCTAACCAATAGACTTTAAGTATTGGAGGGTAATCAATTAACAACGCACTGCTGAGTGATGGATAAAGCACTGCCACTGGGATTAAAAATAGAACAGCTAGAAATACGAACAGAAAAACCTTTTGCAGTAGACTGTTATCTTCATTCATAAACCGATGATAAACATTAACGAAAAGCCAGCCACAGAAGAAAAGGATGATGAGAACAAATGATATTTCGTCGTACTTAAAAACGAAAAACTCATCGTAAGGCCGATTTAATAAAACCGCACAAATCCCAAACAGAGCGGAACTCGCATACAACTTAGAGATATAGCCAAACCACTCATGGCGAACAAGACCGTAATACACGGTGTAAATCGCGAAAAAAAACATGAATAGCAAAACATTATCAAGCCCCGTCCATAAAGATAGAGACAGCAAGATAGATTGCGCATACACACGCCACGCATGGCGCAACTGCTCATGATTCAATGGCGTTAAAGCTAGAAATAGGACCGCGAAGACCAGCTGAATATTATGATGATCAATAGAACCGGGTAAAAAATGGATAATTGAAGGCGAAGAAATCGCAAACATCATACTAATAAAGCGATACTTGGCACCGAAGAGGTGGTCAGCTAGGTAAAAGCATGACAGCGAAAAAAGTAGCAAGTAAAGCAGAGGGACAAGAGAAATGGATATTGTATAAGCAAGATTATCATCGACGATAAACAACAATGGAAAAGCTACGAGCGATAAGATTAAATCAGGAAAGCGAGACCAATGAATAACAATGCCATCAGCGGCATTAAAATTATTCATTGGCTCTAGGTACCAATGTCCAGTTGCCATCCAATCCTGAAATTGAACGAAACGCATATAGTCGTCATTATCATTCAGGTTAAGAGCTGAAACACTCTCCCACTTGTAAATAAAGATCACTGTGGCACAAACTAGCCAAATGACAGAGATAACAATGATATCTTTATTAAAACTCTCACTTTTAGGCGACATGAATATCCTTTTCACTGAGCCAAAATTTAAACGACTATTGCTCCATCTCTCTCACTTCCGCTAGTGCTCTGTTTAAGTTTTCGTTCGCAACTCTGTAATACGATGGTTTCTTGTCTATTGCTTGCTGAAGGTAAGGAACGGCTTCATCCGGCTTACCTTGTAATATTAGGAAATACCCTACATTATTCAACGCTTCAGGCGTATCCATATGTCGCATAAACATATTAGTGGCTTTCTTAACATCACCGGAAGCCAGATAAATGAGGGCTAGATTGTTTTGGGCCTTCTCACTATTTGGCTCTAACTCTAGAGCTGAACGCGTGTACTGATACGCTTCCTTGTAATTGCCGTACATGTAATGGGAGTAGCCCATATTCAACAGAGCTTTGAATGAGTTTTTGTCTATCTGCAGTGACTTTTTGAAGTACTCTTGAGCTATCTGATGCTTTCCGTCGACATCTTCCAACACACCAATTCCCATATATGCTGATGCAGGAGACATACTGTCAACCTTCAAGCTAGCGACTTCACTTTGGCTTAACGCTTGGTGGTTTTTAATCGTTTCACTGCTTTTCAAACGAACTTGGTCGGCATTAATCGCTTTAAAGAAATAACTTCGACCTTCATCCGTTCGTCGCTGCTTCGTATACAAAACGCCTAATTCCTCCAGTACCTCGGTATGTGCTGGATTGAAATCTAAGGCCGCCAAATACGCTTTCTCGGCAAGCGCCGAGTTGCCACGAGATGAATGGATTTTACCTATAGTAAACAGCGTTTTGTCGTGAAACTCTTGCTCAGGAAAAGACAGAGAGCGGATGTATTCATACAAGGCTAGATCGATGTTGTTGTCCCTTAATGCTACATCACCACGCATGATCGCTTCTTTCTCACTCAAAGGAGGGTCATCATTCGTTAACGTATCTATCGGTTTACCGGAATACAGTTCTGCATCAAATTGATTCGTTGGCTCATCAGATGATGCACAACCGAGTAGTAGTATTGGTAGGAAAAGTAGAAGGAACTTATTGTATAACATCATAAACTTGCTCCCGGCGCACTCAATGCGTCCATTACGATAAGTAGTCCTGGGCCAAGTGCAACAATGAAAAAACAAGGCCAAATAAAAATCAGCATAGGAAATAACATTTTGGTCGGTATTTTCGCCGCAATTTCTTCAGCGGCTTGCTGACGTTTATCTCTAAAGTCTTCAGTATAATCACGAAGCGTTTGCGCTAAGCTACCGCCCATTCTCGATGCATGAGAAAGCAAAGAAACCAACCCTTCCAATTCGACTAAACCGGTTCGCTCGATAAGCTGTCTAAGCGCATCAGGCATAGTGACACCCGCTTGGATTTTAGCAAACACAGTCTCTAGTTCATCCGCAAGTTCCGGCTGAGAGACATAGATCTCAGATGCGACACGTCCAAGGGCTGCATTAAAACCAAGCCCAGACTCGGTACACACAACAAGAAGATCAAGCGCATCAGGGACACCATTTCTTATTTTTTTCTGACGCTCTTTTTGTAACTTGTTCAGAATAATATTTGGCGTAAATGTTCCGAGAAAAACACAAGTCATGATGAGTAAATTATTGTAATCTCCACCCAACGATATGTAATAGACCATAAAAGCAGCGACGATGCCTATTAAACTAGATAAAACCTTCAACGCGTAGAAAACTGATAACGAGCTCTTCTCATGGAACCCAGCATGCATCAGCTTTTCTGAGTAAGTTTCATTGTCCTTTTTATTACCTTTACTTATAAAGGGGCTTAATGATTCTAACGTATTAGAAAAATCATAAGGTTTTCGACCACCAGTACTCCCCTCTTCAGATATTTGTCTTAGCTTCTTATCTAAAGGAGATCTAGCACCTAAAAACAAGAACCCAATAGTCAATGTTAATAAGACAGTAGTGAGCAAAATCATCGCATAGATAACAGCCTGAGAGCTGATCCCAAACTCTGCTAACATCTGCTTCCAGACTTCAATATTTAATAATTCCATAAGTTAAATCTCTATACTGATGATCTTTTTAATCCACAAGGCTCCGATCGCCAAGAGAACAATACCGACACTGACCATCGATAGACCGCGAGGATCTTTGTAAAGTGGCTCGATATATTCAGGACTGGCTACCTTTAAGGCAAAAAATAAACCAAAAGGGGATAAGGTTAAGATCCATGCTGACAGACGGCTTTCAGCAGAGAGCGTTTTTACTTTCCTTTCTAACTTAAAGCGGGCTCTTAGTACTTCAGATACCTTTTGCAGGTTCTCTGATAGATTCCCCCCAGTTTCTTTTTGTAGCATTACTGCACTAGAAAAAGCCAACATTGATACGGTGGGAACTCGCTCTGCCATCTGTAAAATAGCTAAACGTAAGTCATAACCGTAATTAAGTAAGTTGTAGGTATTTTTAAACTCAGCACCGATAGGTTCAGGAAGTTCTTCACCAACTTCATTAAATGATTGAACAAGCGGTTGCCCTGCTTGCAGTGCTCGTCGGATAATATCTAAAGCCTCTGGAAGTTGCTCTTCGAATCGAGCCATTCTATAAGCCACTCGATTTTGTACATACAGATAAGATATAACCCAAACAGAAATGAATGCTGCTAAACTAATAAACCATTCTTGATTGGTCATTATTGATATCAATGTGAGCAAGACACCACAAAGAGAAACAATAAGTAAAAACCGGCTCAATGCTAATTTAAAACCAGCTAATTCCAACATTTTTTTTAATCCAGCAAAGTATGGAATAACTATTAACTTACGGTCTATAGGAGATAATTCTTTGTTATAATGTTCTTTTAATAAAGATAGACTCTCTTCATCGATATTACGTTGCGCCTCCTTCAAACGCCGAGACAACTCTTTATGCTTCGCTTTTTTCCCTGCAGCAGGTAATAACAAAGCTTGAGAGATAAAAAGCACCGCAATGAATAACAGACCTAATGAAACGCTTACATTATCCATAACCTCTCCTTAACCGTGAGTCTCAGTAAAGAGCTCGAAAGGCAGGTCGAGTCCACGTTTGACTAACTGGTCATGATATTGAGGAACTACCCCCGTTGCTGTGTAATAGCCGATAATATTGCCATCTTCATCAATACCTTGACGTTGGAAACGGAAAATTTCCGACATCGTAATCACCTCACCTTCCATACCATTGATCTCTTGGATGCTCACCATACGACGCTTACCATCTTCTTGTCGTTCCATCTGTACGACGAGGTGGATAGCCGAAGCTATTTGAGCTCGTAAGTTTTTGGTTGATATGTTCCACCCAGCCATCGAGAACATGTTTTCGACACGGCTCAAAGCATCACGGGGGGTATTCGCGTGAATAGTAGCAAGAGATCCATCATGGCCCGTGTTCATCGCAGCCAGCATATCAACCGCTTCGCTACCACGAACCTCACCAACCACGATTCGGTCGGGGCGCATACGCAGGGTATTTTTTACGAGTTCTCGCTGGTTGATTTCGCCTTTACCTTCAAGGTTTGCTGGGCGAGTTTCCAATCGAATAACATGAGGTTGTTGAAGTTGAAGCTCCGCAGAATCCTCAATGGTAATTATTCGTTGATCACGTGGAATAAAGCCAGAGAATATGTTTAACGTGGTGGTTTTTCCTGAACCTGTACCACCTGAAATCAATATATTGAGCTCGCCTTTTACTGCAGCTTCAACAAACTTAGCCATTTGGGGTGAAACTGAATTGTAGTCAATAAGGTTATCCATCGTTAAGCGATCCACAGCAAAACGGCGGATAGAAACAGAAGGGCCATCAAGTGCGAGAGGAGGGATAATAGCGTTCACACGTGAGCCATCAACCAAGCGCGCATCTACCATAGGTGATGCTTCATCGATTCGGCGACCAACCTGGCTTACGATACGGTCAATGATATTTCTTAAGTGGCGATCATCAAGAAAAGTATACGGCGTCTTTTCAAGTTTACCTCTTCGCTCGACATAAACGCTTTTAGGACCGTTGACCAAGATATCTGAAACGGTTTGGTCAGCGAGTAAAGGCTCCAACGGCCCAAGACCAAACACCTCATCTTCTATCTGCTTTATAACCCGCTTTCGCCCTTCAGCACTCAGCGCATGACTACCATCGTCAGCCATCAACTGTAAAATGGCTTCATGCAAGTCAACCTTAGCCCGCTCTTTTTCCAAACTTGAGAGTAATCCTAAATCTAGGGTCTCAAGCAGTTGCTTATGAAAAAAGTGTTTGATTGATAACTCTTGCTCTAACACTTTTCGAGCTTCATCAATCGCCTTTTCCTTTTCTACATTCGCTTCAGAACTGCGAGATTGACTAGACGTATCAACACTGGATAAACGCTCAACAGGGTTGGTATCTTCTGAGTCATGCGAAATCTGTTCTACTCTTTTTTCAAACTCTGGATTTACATTTTTTCGTTTAAAGAACATCACAATCCCTCGTGTTCACTATTCATCTACCCGTTATGAAAACCACTTTTTCAACCAGCCTTTTTCTTCTTGCTCTGGTGGTGAAAGAACGTGAGACAAATCGATGATAGAACGAGTAATTGAGCTTTTCTTTCTCGACTGAACTAACGGTTGCCCCAAATTGGCACTCTCTAGTGCCACTTTAAAATCATTAGGCATCAGGTGGATGTCGTGATTGCCCACCGCCTGCTCAATGTCTTTTAACTTTATAGAATGTCGTTTTTCGTAACGGTTAAGGATTACCTCTATTGCGTCGCTTTGTAAGCCGTACTCAAACTTCAGAGACTTAATTAATCTACTTGTGTTTTTTACTGACACTAAACTCTGCTGTAAAACCAGAAGCACTTTCGTTGCAGGTGATATAGCAGATGCAAATACATGATCTAACCCTCTAGATAGGTCGATCACCACATAAGGGTAAAAACGGCGCAATATAGGCAGCAGTCTGCCTATTTTTTGTGCCTGCTCGAAATCATCAGCATTGTTTTCATGTTTAAAGCTTAGAACATGAAGACCAGATTCATGTTTATTGACCAAAGTACCTAAGGAGATTTCATCTAGGTCATTCGCGCTATTTATTGCATCAGAAACGCTGTAGGTGGGAATAATATTTAAGTAATCAGGAATTACTCCAAATTGGAGATCAATATCGAGTAAGAGAACTTCATTTGGGTGTTGATTAGCCATCTCAATAGCGGTATTTAACGCTAAAGTGGTTGCTCCCATCCCTCCCTTGGTGTTCAAAAACAAGATAAACTCTCCATAACTGGAGTTTTCAAGCTTTTCGGAAGCCGTTTTCTTAAGCAAAGGGAGTAAGTCTGAAATAGTGACATTATGAGATAAGAAATCTGAGGCTCCTAAGCGAAGCGCAATTTTTAATGACCCGTTATCACTTTCGTCCCCGAGTACAACTAAAGATAAATCCTTATCCTCGAGCGATAAATCATACCCCTGTAACTCCACCATTTTTTGTGCCCAACTTCCACTTGCTTCTACAAAGATAAGCTCTGGAACATCAGCATTTTTTAGGTATTCCTCGCTCATTGCTGCGAGAGAAAATGATGTAACATGTACATTTCGACATTTCTTTAATTCAAGACTCATATGTGAAAGAAAACCTTCTGAGCTGTATATTAACCAGACCTTAAGGTTTGTTTTCAAACGCACAATATCACTCTCATTTGGCGTTATTTTAATTGCTTCCCCCATGCTACAACTCCTGTATAAAATAACTCATGGACATCTATTCCTTGTTTCGGAATCAGCTCTAACAACTCCTAAACTCTCAGCTGGCAAAATAGTTTCGAACGAAGGAGCTGTAAGATACCCACTAGTACCAAAAAAACTCAAATCTCCGATTAACTGAACGCCATATCCAGTTGCACTCGCCCTTACAAATTTAATGGTACTAAATACTGGATCAGTGTCGTAACCTGACGTAATTTCATTCCCATCAATATCTAAATAAGCAACTTCTAAATTGGCAGCGGTAAATCCTACAAGAGGAATATCTCCCACAACCATTGCGGCAATATTATCTCTATCTGCTACATAGCAAACCGTTGCTAACCTTGCTGCTTTCCTCGTGGCTTCACTTACCATCTGCAACGAAAACATATAGGCACCCAATGCCAAGATTATAAAAATCAAGAGAAAAATCAGCCATGACACTAATGTGAACTCTATGATAGCAAGCCCTTCAATACACCTTTTTGACTTTCTCATCACAGCACCCTCATAACCGAAGTGACGCTTAACGGAATCGAAAAACTCTCCGAGGAAAAGGGAATAGACAAGAAATGTGGAACATAATCATAGGTAACACTTACCCGTACATAACTATCTCCTGACGGTGGCGTAACGGTAACATCTGCAGTCGTCAATGAAGATAACACCGCAGTCCCTACACTATTCTGTCCGTAAACCACCACATTTTGAATTTCGGAAGTCGGCGCAATAGTTCCACCGATCGTTCCATAGACTTCACTAACTGCGTAACGAGCACCGTTTTGCACAGATTTAGATATCACATTGTAATGGACTAAAATATTGCCAAATTCCAGCACCAATATCAGAAAGAACAGTAATACCGGGGTCGCTATAACCACCTCAATGGCTGCAAAACCACCCTGTAATTTATTGAATAGTTTCATGGTTACGACTCCCCACTATCTGGGTCCTTATACAATACGATTTTGTATGTCCCTTCCGTAGTCGAGTTAGTACTGCCAGATCCGCTAGCTACGCTACAAGAGTGTATAAATTCACCAAAAACTGCAGGCGTTCCTGAGTTATTGGTCGGCGCTTTTTGTAGCAAGAAGAAACAACCAATTTTGTTCACCGTAAATTCAGTCGCACCGCCACTTTTACCTGAACAATCCACCATAGGTATAGGTAATATACGACGCCAAGCAACACCATTAGCCGCACACCCAGAACCATTATTAGCTATGCATGTGTTAGTCGCTGATTCATATTGAGCATAGGTATAACTGCCGTCAAAATCGATATCTCCCGTACTAGCATCGATCGTAATCTCATTAGTAGGCTCAGTCGTTACATAATCAGTGGGGTAATCTGATGCCGATAATCCTCCACCATAATCACCAAATCGAGTATTTAAGCCATCACCGGTAGGACCAACCGTTCCTCCTGGTTTGGTGGTTATATCGTCACCTATTGCAACAGGATAACTATAGTCCCCCCCTAGACCTTCTTTTACCGTTTTACCACCAGAGCCAAAGTCCAATAGGTGGTAATTTCCATTACCCATTTCAGATAGTTTGTTATCTCCAACTTTCAAAGCATGAACGGTACCGACTTCATAGCCAAAAACATTCGTTATTTCTTCACCAGTTACATCATGAAAGCCATCTTCAGGATCTATATCATTGTCAGATGTCCCATCACCAATACATACACCTATTGGTACAACGTTATTTACAACTTCTTGCCCTGAACTGGGGCCCGCAACAGCACTAGCAGATACCTCTTTATCAAGGCCAAATAATTGAATAAAGAATTCACTCATACCCAATGAATCTACTCGAACACGCACATAAACATCATCGTCGATGCCAAAAGTAGCCGTGCCCGTAAAGTCTTGAGGATCATTAGAGTAATCGATACTGATTGAAGCGGTTGAAAAATCAAACTCGTGGTTTCCCGTCGAGCCAGCCATGGCATTTAATGCAGTGCCAACCTCGGCATCTACTGCATCTTTATCCTTACTATTATCCAAAATAGTTGCGGCAGCTAAAGCAGCTGAATCTACCGCATTTTGTAACCGTGTTTTGTTCACAACCATATGGTTGATATCTACAGCTAACGCTGAGACAGCTAAAAAAACCAACAAAGCGGCTGTAATCATGACTACGACTAAGCCTTGTTGCTTTTTGGGGCTTTGTGATACTCGATACAACATGTGAGTACCTCCAGATTTAGTTAAACTCTTCTAGGATCTGGCTACTACTGCTTCCGGACAGATCATTTTCACCTCTGCCAACATATCGGTCGTAACCAGCCTGCATCCGCTCCCCTGTACCGTCCGGTACTTCGAGTAGATTCTCTTGGGTCGCATTAGGGTTATATGTTTGTTCTGTTTTCACTAGTGCTACTGAATGTCCCAAACGGGCATCATTAGCACAGCCAACTAGCACCATCACGAGAAAGACCATCATTATTCTAATCATATCTATCTCCTTATAAATCATGACCAAATGAGCCTTCACTACCGCCGTCGGTTGGCGATACGGCCTGTGCTGATTGAGATTGCTCTGAAGTGGATTCAGACGGTTCAGCAATGTAAGCGCTTCGGCCTAACAAATAATATTCCAAGTCATTAGGGTCGACGAAAGCATCTGTTGGTAATGTCACTTTCGTGCGGTCGATTGGCTTGGCAAGCCTTGGAGTCACAAGAATAACCAGTTCGGTTTCGCCAGATACATACTCTTGGCTGTTGAAAAGCTGCCCTAAAATCGGCACATCACCAAAGCCTGGCATCTTGTTGCTGATATCTCTCACATTCTCACTCAGTAAACCTGCAATACCGATAGTCTGGCCATCTGCTAACTCAAGAGTTGAAGATGCACTACGACGCGTAATAGGTGGAATGAAGTAAGTCGCGTTGGTAGTACCAGGATCAATCGTTAGCGAGCTACTATTCGCAATTTCACTCACATCAACAGCCAAGTTCAGGTTGATTTTTTTATCACTAAGAACCGTTGGGATGAATTTCAGCCCTACACCATATTCTTTGTATTCAATGGTGATGCCGTCTTCATCAGGCACAGGGATTGGGAACTCACCGCCCGCTAAAAATTCAGCTTTTGAACCACTTAACGCGGTTAGATTCGGCTCAGCCAAAACTTTGGCTACACCATTCTGCTTTGCAACATCCAAAGCAAAGGTAAACAATGTATTGCTATCGATAAAAGAACCTAAAATCCCATAATCTGTTGAGGTGGGAATATCAAAAATCGGCGTTGCACCCAATACACCAGCAGGCACAGAAGACGCTCCCCATGAAAAATCAGAACCACTGGTTTGGAAGAAATGGAAGTTAGCATCGAATTTTCGAACTAAGCTTCTTTGCACTTCAGCGACAGTGACCTCTAGCATGACTTGCTGAGCACCACCAATCGACATTAAGTTGATGACCCCAGTCGCCGCAGCTTGCTCACTACCACTCTCTTTTGACTCATCTGCGGTTTGCCCGGAGGAGTAAGTTTCTGCAATTCTCATCGCGACATTCATCTGCTGTTGGTTGCTCACCTGACCGCTCAGCAACAAACGGTTTTGCGCACTATGTACTTCGATAGTTTCATCAGGAAGGAACTCATATAACTTCGCCTTTAAACTATTAAGATCATGAGTAACCTCAATGTTAATAGACTCAATCAACCGACCTCGAGAGTCCCAAGCCATTAGGTTTGTCGCACCTAATTTTTTACCAATTAAAAACACTTCATTTGATTTTAAAATTACAATATCTAAAACTTCAGGATCACCAAGAGAAACCTTCGCCGCTTTTCCCGACAGCACGACATGCGTAGATTTATGATGTGGAACCGTGACTGTTTTTCCCGTTTGTAACGCCGCAACACTGGCCGTCGAAATACAAATTAGGCTCAAAACACACGCAATTAATATTCTCATATTTCACCTCAATCCTTGACGCGCACATTAGATGTTTCTGTACCTTTGATAATGGTGACACTTGGTCTAGGCACATATCGACGAACCACTTTTTTCTCAACTTCATGTGGGTTTCTCAAAGTCAGCTGAATACTGCCTTTGCTTTTAGCCGTGAGAAGTTTCTCGGCCTCTTTCGGCGTCATCTCAAGAGTTACCGCTCGTACAATAATTGGACTGTTTTCATTCGTTTTAGCCGTTTGATCTACAGCCAAAACCTTAATATCTTTAAGAACCGTTTGAGTAGCTGCAGAATTTTTTCCGTAAGAAACCGTATTGAGAATATCAACCTTGTTACCCGGTAATAAGAAACCTGCCACACCAATAACATCATCAACACGTATCGTTACCGCACGTTTATTTTCAGGGATAAGAGCTGCAAGCGTTGACCCTTCTCCTGGTACAGTAAATCGTAACTTGTGAAGCACCTCTCCGGCATAAATGGTATTAGCGACAACCTTACCGATTAGCTCAGATTGATCCGAATAGTTGTTTTCATTGATCCAATCAACTTCCATCAACTTCGTCGTTAAATACTGCTCTTCAATTATGGTTCCAGCTTCGATTTCTTGTGAGGCGACAACAACGGGGTGACGCTCGACCGTTTCAACTTCAACGGTTGGCTGAACTTGATCATCCATCCACTGCTTAGCAAAAAATACAGCCGCTAAGCCGAATACTACGGACAGTAAAAACAGTAGGAAAACTTGACTCTTATTCATTATTCTCTTCCTCGTGTCCATCAGAGGTAAAATAAACTTCCCATGCCATGGAAAGAATATCGAATGTGATAACAGGTGGTAGCTGCTCAAACGAAAGAATATCTTTGCTTATACCAACGAGATCTTTCGGTAAACATGGGAAAAGTGGCACCTTAAGCAGCGTGTGCATTTGAGACAAACGCTCAAAAAAACCGTCTTGAAGCTCGACCTCTTTATCAGCAACGACGCTCATCCATAAAGCTTCATAATCTCGCTGATTAAGTGGCTTGAATTCAATCTTGTAACCTAAACGACGTAAAAAGGCAGGATCGCTTATTTTCTTGGGGTTTAGATTGGTAGAAAAGGCAAGAGTTAATACAAATGGCATCGTAATTTGCTGACCGTTGGGCAGCGATAGATAATCAAAAGCGTACTCCATCGGCACTATCCATCGATTCAGCAATGTGTCTACAGGCATAGGTTGACGGCCAAGATCGTCTATCACGAAAATTCCATTGTTTGCCATCATCTGTACCGGGGCTAACCAGACTCGACTGTTTTCTGAGTGATTCACCTCAAGCATATCCATGGTGAGCTCACCACCGACCTGGATATTCGGTCTCTCACAGTTAAGCCAGCGCTTATCGTATTGATCTTTTAGCGAGATAGCTTTGGTACTGCCGTTTCTATCTAAAGGTTTATGGTGTTGTGCAGAGAAAACCTTGATGATATTGCCAAGCGCATAGACGGCATAAGGAATAAACACCGAAGTGTGCAAAGCGTTGACAATACGGCTAGCAACAAAGGTTTTACCAGTACCAGCATGCCCATATAACAAAAGGGCTCGCCCTGAGTTTATTGCCGGCCCTAGGACGGAAATCATTTTATCGATGCCATAGACATCACTTAACGCCGCCTCGACATGTGGACGAGTCACGAGCTCAGCCCTAAGGTCTTGCTGCTTGACCACCTCACTATATTGCTCAAGAGAAACTGGGGCTGGACCTAAATAAGCATCACGCTTGAAAGCTAAATCGGCTTCTTCTAGCCCTTTCTCTGAGAGAGAATAACGAACATGACTATGTGATGCAGATGAGAGAGAAAGATCTGAGGTAGGTTGAAAAACCTCAATTAGAGATTTTTTCCTCAATACCGCCAAAGCACTTTCCACAATATGAGTCACAACACATATATGGTTGGAAAGTTCTAAAACGTCCGATTTAGGGTATGCAGACAAATGCTTAAGTACGAGATTTTCAATCACGACTTCAGGAATTCCCAACGTATCAAGTGATGTTGGGACAACAGGAGCTGATATTTGCGGTTTTAATGTTGTTGAAGCCGTATGCCCTATAATATCCATTATATTATTCCTCTCCACAAAGCTTACCAACAACAGCTTTAATTAAAATAGCTATACATCGCTAATCCTATGACAACAGAGGGGGCAAAAGGCATTGTCACTTTATTTAAGTATCGATTATGAAAATTAGTACGCTCATCTTTGACTGGTGAAACACCACTCAATAAAATAAGTTTATTTTGGAAATAACCTTTAATGCTGACACTACTTGAGTTAGCGTAGTTATACAGTAAATAAAAGGATCCGATCATCCCAGAAGCAAGTAAGATAAAGTACGATGCATCAAGTATTTGTCCCCACCCAAGATACATTCCAACAACGCCCAATAACTTCACATCACCTGCAGACATTGCTCTCATAAAATACAAAAGCAAACCAAACCCAAAAAGTACTGCAAACCCTGCTAATGAAGACAAGAAAAAGCCCAACGTATAATTGCTATCAAACATTGACAAAAAATAAACAAACAAAAGAAGTATCAATATTTTATTAGGTATACGATGCTTCTCAACATCGTATACCGAAACTGCAATTAGCAGCGCCCAAAAAGCAGAAGGCTCATTAATCATATTTTCTATTTATACACTCGATATAATACTCTGGAACTTACTAAGTAAGGCTGTTGCCATTCCAGAAAAAATAAATCCAACAGCAAGAACAAGTGAAGCAGCACCAATCACGTATTCGACCGTAGTAAGCCCTTTTTGCTGTCTTGCTCTTTTCTTATCCATGATCGTATCAACCACTACTCGTAGTGTTACCAACGTTAGCAACAATAGCGTTTAATTTATTTGCCAGAGTATTACCTAGGCCAGAAAATACAGTTGTTAAGCCTAAAACCAATAATGCTGCACCGATTACATACTCGATTACAGTCAACCCTTCTTCATCTTTCATGAATTCTTTGCAATTATTCAAAAACTTACCCATGACAACCTCTCCTTGATTTTCATAACAGGCTTCGTTTACCTGTAAAGTAAATCTAGAGGTGAGTCACACATTCGGTTAGGATTTTTTTGCCATTTACTTGCACTTTTTTGTTGTACTTCTAATCTCTGTAATAACTCCCTTATTTCTAAATTTTCACATCTGGCCCTTTATATATGATACAGGTTTAGTAGAAATGAAATTAATAACACCACTGCTATCAGATATAGATAGCGAGTTTAATTCAATTATTATAAATAAAATTAGTCGCTACTTCCCTGTGGAAAATTTTCAACAAGATATATCAGTTATCAGTAACTTAGATGTAAGAATTGTATTTTTCATTTTAAATAGAGAAAGTGAAATTCAATTACTTACCATGGCATTATCTATTTGTAAAAACCTAAACAAGCGGATAGTTTTAATTTCTCCATTTGAGATACCTAATATCATTCGAAATCATAAGAATATATTTTTCATTATAGAAACGAGTAACAATCATCTGACCAGTGCCTTGGAAGAATTAAAGAGTAAAACACAGCATATCTTTGAAGCACACTTCGACCTCGATAGAGACATGAATAGCAACAACCAGGAGCCGACCAAGCAGTTTACTTCTGAAGTTGTTAATTTTGTTATGGATAACATTAACAAGGAAATAAGAGAAACGGACATAGCTGAAAAATGTCACTGTTCAGCAACCTATTTTTCTAAAAAGTTTCATCTACACTTTGGAGTAAGCTTTAGAGACTTTGTGTGCGATAAACGAATACTGTTAGCCAAAAAGTTGATTGAGGCGGATACCGAATCAAAAATAGCTGTAATTTCTTATCAATGTGGCTACAAGGATGTGTCGTATTTTTCAAGAATTTTTAAGAAAAGGACGGGCGTAACCCCTGCAAGCTACAGACGTGCCTGCACAGATAACAGAAAACGCTAATTTTACTCCCTAAAAGAAAAAATCATGGTACATTTAACATGATTTTAACAAAAATAACCAAAAATAACTTAGCGAAAAACATGGAGTTAGACAATGATTCAGCCTAACGAGTTTAGCCAAGAACAAGCAACAGCTCTCCCTACACCCAATGACATGATTTTAAAATGGGCAGAAGATCGCCCAGATGAAGTCTATTTGAAACAGATTATTAACCGCCAATTTGTCGAATTTACTTATAAAGAAGTAGCCGACAAAGCACTGAAATTGGCGTCAGCATTAGAAGGACTCGGAGCCCAACCAGGCGATCGAGTCGCTCTCGTATCAAAAAACTGTGCAGAGTGGTTCATCTGCGATCTTGCAATGATGTTAGGAGATTTTGTCAGCGTCCCAATCTTTCCAACAGCGGGTGCAGATACCATTCAGTACTGTATTGAGCATAGTGAAAGTAAAATTGTGATTGCGGGTAAGCTTGACGATCCTAAAGCCACTCAAAAAGTACTTGATGACAATCCGAGCTTGGTGAGTATTTCACTGCCATACGACAGCGCAGCGAAGTGCCAACACACTTTCGAGAAGCTCATTGAGACACATGAACCATCAACCAAACGCCCTCAGCATCACGACGATAAGCTGATGTCACTTGTTTATACATCGGGTACATCAGGGTTACCAAAAGGCGCAATGCTCACCTACGGCGCGTTTACTTGGTCTGTTCAAAGGTTGATTGACCATATTGGGATCCAACCTGGCGATCGCCTGTTTTCTTACCTACCGCTTGCTCATATTACAGAACGCGTTTACATCTTTGGTTCTTCAGTAATGGGGGGCGTGGTTACGGCTTTCCCTGAATCTTTAGACACCTTTATTGATGATGTGAAAATGCATCGCCCTACGCTGTTTATTTCAGTTCCTCGCTTATGGACTCTGTTCCAGCAGCGGATCCAAGACAAATTGCCACAGAAGAAACTGAACTTCTTACTGAAGATTCCGTTTATCAACAACATCATTAAGAAGAAACTTGCTGATGGCTTAGGGTTAGACCAAGCTCGCGTTCTTGGATGTGGTTCTGCACCTGTATCACCCGCTCTACTCGCATGGTATGAGAGTGTTGGCCTGCACATTACCGAGGCATGGGGCATGACAGAGTCTTTCGCCTACAGCACGCTCAACTACCCATTCAGAGCCGATAAAATTGGTACGGTTGGTAATGCAGGTCCAGGGATCGAACTCAAAATAGCTGAAGATGAAGAGATTCTAGTTCGAGGCAAAGGCTTATTCTCTGGTTACTACAAGAATGATATTGCAACCCAAGAGTCTTTTAACTCGGATGGTTGGCTTCATACCGGTGATATCGGTGATATCGATAGTGAAGGTTACCTAACGATTCGTGGGCGTAAGAAAGATACCTTTAAAACCGCTAAAGGTAAGTTTGTTGCCCCTGTACCAATCGAAAACAAACTGTTTGAGTACAGCCGCGTAGAAATGATGTGTTTGATAGGTCTTGGCCTACCTGGTCCAATCCTACTTGTGGTACCGCATGACTTCCCTAATTTCGATCGAGCTCGCTATGAGAAAACGACAAAGCGCGTTATCGAGAAAATGAACGAGCAGCTTGGTTCACACGAGAAGATCAAAGGTGTATTGATGATTAAGGAACCATGGAGCATTGAGAATGGCGTGTTAACCCCGACTCTCAAAATCAAGCGACATATCCTTGAGCAGAAATACCATGAAGTTGGTCATAACTGGCCGAAAGATAAATTGGTGGTTTGGGAAGAATAATTAAAATCGAGAGGGAGCCATTATGGCTCCTTTTTTGTAAGCTCACATTATAAGTACTTAGTATAATCCGCAGCATCACTACTCTCGTAATCTAAGCCGACATCCTTTCTCATTCGATGACTTAACGATTCCAAGCAAACAACTTGTCTAGATTTAGCCCCCTTCCTCACCTTAGTATTATCATTGATTTTAAGTACCTGAGTAACAAATATTCCGACCCAACAGGTTATTGCTTTCATGTTCTCTCTCTTGTATTCCCTTTGTATTTATCGCTATTATGAAAACAACCTGTTCGATAATCGAACAACCATTATTAACAAGAACTATAAGCTGCGATTATGGACAATAGACTGCGTCACCTTTCAGGTCTCCGTTACTTTGAAGTTGCGGCTCGCTTGAGCAACTACAGCAAAGCTGCTGAAGAGCTGTTCGTCACTCAAGCAGCCGTCAGCCAGAAGATTCGACAGTTAGAAGAACAGGTTGGATGTAAGCTTTTTATTCGTAAGGGGCGTGCAATGACTTTGACGCATGAAGGGCACACACTTTTTAGACATGTCTCTGATGGATTTCAAGAGGTTCTGCTGGGGTTAAACAAGATCCAATCAGAACCTATTCAAGGGCTGCTTGTTGTTAGAAGTCCCCCTTCTTTTGCTTCGCGTTGGTTACTGCCTAGGCTGTGGAAGTTCTCGGTAAAGCACCCAGAAATCCCAATTAAGGTGCTAACAGGGTCTGATACCCCAAATTTAAAACATGGCGAGATTGATGTGGCTATTCTGCAGGGCGAAGATCTATGCGTTGAAGAAGGCTTGACTCTAGAGATGCTAATCAACGAACCGGTTTACCCTTTTTGCTCCCCTGAACTCGCAAACTCTTTGAACTTCACATCACCTGAACAACTCCTCAAATGTTGGCTGATTCAGTTTGATAGCGGTTGTTTCCCGTGGGAGGAATGGTTTAGGCAAGCAAACATATCGACTCAAAGCAGCACCATTCAGTGGATGGAAGTAGGAACCTTTGATATGGGGCTAACCACGGTCATGGCAGGGCATGGGGTTTGCTTGGCAACAGACAGCTTGGCTGGTGACTTCATCGAACGCGGCTTGTTAGTGAAGCCCTTTAATATTGGCATGACACCTGGTGTTCAAGTAAACCTATGCTTTGATCCTAACTCCCCGAGAGAAGAGCGCATTACCGCGTTCACCAATTGGTTGCACGAAGAAGTAAACGAGCTATTGGAGAGTTAAATCTCATCTCTCACTTCTTTATATAAACCATCAACCTAACTCAACATAGAACGGTAACGTAAACGTCCCGACACCGACAAAACTATGTTGAGTTAAAGCAACGTCGAGTTAAAAGCTACGCTGCCTTGAATCACTCCCAAAATGACTTCTTCAGTTCTTTCTCGACTTGTTCCGACGTAATCCCAATATCTCTCAGTAAATAATCGGGTAGCTCAGACAGCTGCTTTCTGGTTCTACGATTTTGAAAGTACATGCCTAATTTAGAATAGAATTTCTTAATTGATAATGATGATAAAAATGAATGGTTGGTATTTGCTGTTGCTGTGATCGTATTCATAGCCTTTCTCCTGTTGATCTTTTGCTTTGTTATGGTCAATAATCGACCAACAGAGCAACATCGACAAACGATAGATACTGGCATTCAGTTAAGGAAAACTAATGTGAGAGAGCGTACCCCACCATTCCAAGGGATCTACTATTTTTACACGGCGGCAGAAACAGGCAGTTTTAAACTCGCCGCACAAAAGCTATTTGTCACGGCTGCAGCAGTCAGCCAACAAATTCGCCAACTTGAAGAGTGGTTAGGCGCAGATCTGTTTATTCGCCAGCACCGAAAAATAGTATTAACCCATGAAGGTGAAGTGCTTTACCTGCAAGCGAAGAAAGGCTTTGCTCATATTCAAGATGGGGTGAGACGAATCAACCAAGATCCTAACCCCACTCAACTGTCGATCTCTACCGTGCCTTCCTTTGCTCAGCATTGGCTCGTACCAAGAATTGGCGACTTTCGCGATCGCCACCCTGATCTATCCATGCTAATTGAGCCGACCAATAAGCTAGTCACATTTGAAGATTCTAATGTCGATATCTGCGTTCGATACGGTCATGGAGACTACCCAAACATCGAATCACGTTGGTTGATGGACGAGGTCATTTACCCGGTTTGCCACCCTATTTATCAAGAGAAACATGGTATCTATGACATCGACGATCTGCATAAAGCGGAACTTATTGAAGACCGTTGGCCTGATATGGATTGGAATCTCTGGTTACAAGTCGCAGGGGTAAAAGCTGGCCGAACATCACTGCAATTTGATGGCTCTCATTTTGTGTTAGAAGGTGCGCTATCCGTTCAAGGTGTCGCGCTTGTTAAGCACAGCTTGGTATACCGCTATTTACAAGAAAAGAAATTGGTGCGAATCGGAAACATCGCGCTGAAGCCTAAGTACAATTATTTTTTGTGTGCGCCTCCAGGTTACTTTCATCGAGAAAAGATAAAACGCTTCGAAGAATGGATGCAGGCTCAAGTTAAATTGTTTGGTGACACTGGTAGAGAAGAGCTGTCGATTATCCACACCGATTACGAACTTAAATGGTCTGATAATTCATAAAGCGAAACTGGTATACTGAGCTCAAATAAATGGCGAGAACATCTCATGACACAAGACAATAATCCACTTCACGGTATCACTCTACAGAAGCTACTGACTGAATTGGTTGAACATTACGGTTGGGAAGAGTTGAGTTACATGGTGAACATCAACTGCTTTAAAAAAGACCCAAGCATTAAATCGAGCTTAAAGTTTTTGCGTAAAACAGATTGGGCTCGTACCAAGGTAGAGCAAATCTACATCCAACTAAAAACTAGCTAGTCCCTACCTTTAACAAACGCACCATTTACGGTACTAAAGTATGAACCCATTGGTGCGCATTCCATTCAATTTTGTTATTTTCCTTTGAAAATCAATAATTAAAACAAATAGCACATCCATTCCATTGAATAATGCTCAATCAATACTAATATTATTGAACCAGAGACAGTGGGATAACTCCCCATTAACCTAGCGATTAATAAAGATTTTGTGTATGAGTAAATAGAGAGGTCAATCATGGAAGTTGATTCTGAACTCGCGTTAGACATTCATGTCCTTACCCGCAATAATTCATACTATAGGGTGATAAAAGACCTACTTTCGGTATCTATTCCTAGCGCGCAAATCACTCATTCCCAATGCTTTGTGCAAGTACCGAAACTCGAACCTGAAACGGTTGTTTTATTTGATATTCAAACAATGCCATGCCCCAAAAGATACGGATTTATCCTACATGAACGAAACGAATTTTGGTTAGCAGTCAATGTGAATGACAATACCTCTACAGTATGGCTAGAGAAAGGCTTTTCAGGGCAAGTCGGTCAGCACTTTGAGTTTATATCGAAAGCAATTTTATCTGTTTATCAAGAAGATATATGGTTCCCAAGGTCAGTGTTAAATAAGCTGGTTTCTTCCTATCAAAGCAATGAGCCTAATTATGAATCAGCTTGCGAAAATATAATCAATTACAAAGAGTTAACTAAAAAGGAAAGGGATACCTGCACATTGATGCTAAAGGGGCTTTCAAACTCTCAGATTGCATCTCAGCAGCACGTCAGTATCAATACAGTGAAAACTCACTCATCAAACTTACTTCGTAAATTAAACTTACGATCGAGATATGAACTTCTTGCTCAAGTAAAAAGCGCTAACTAGGTAGCAACAAGGTTAAATCAAAAGAAAAATGAATTATGACAAAACTCATTCTAAACTCACCCTATGCAAACGATATTTTTCACTCCATGTGATGAGGTTTGACTAACCGTTCCCTCGTAGTCTTTAGAGGCGATGCACAGATATGCATCTTAACTAACGAGGGATTGAGTTATGAAAAAGTTACTTCTTGCTACTGCTGTAGCAGCCGCTTCACTTTCTTTTGGCGCTTCTGCGGTTCAATTTAATAATGCTGTGGACTTTACGACACTGAGTAACACGGACCAAAAAACGATTCGAATTGAAGGCCGAGTTCCAAAACGCTGTCTACTGCGAATAGGTAAGAAAGATGTGAAGAATAACGTTCTACGCAAAGCGAACAAAGTGCACGAGGATTCATGGTCCAATGGCTTCAACAATAAGGAAGTTTTGGTAGGTAACTTGCGTGCATGGTGTAACTACGGAACTGATTTGGAGTTTTCAGTAACAGCTTACCAGCTAAACGGCGTAACCAAGCACAATATGAGTGAAAAAATTAACTACGCAGTGAAAATTGGTTCAGATACGGTGGCGAACACCGAAAACGACCATGGCATGGAGGTAACGGCGTCGCCAATTCCATCATTGGGCGAACACTTGGTGAACAAAATCAACAAGCATCCAATTTATGTACAACCTGAAGATTCAGGCTTTGCACGAGCAGGTAAATATAAAGGTAAAATCAAAGTGAGTCTTGCTGCAGCAGGTCCAGCAAGCTAATAACCGAATGACGCTTTATGGATAATGTCTTTTAGGCAAGAAACTTGGCTCGGTTCTCGAGCCAAGTTTATTTTATGGAGAAATATCAATGACTAGGATTATAACTCTTCTATTTTCTTTATTGTTCAGTTCAGCCCTTTTCGCGTACGAAGTCAGCCCAATCTATCTAGAACTTGATGATGTTGGTCGAAATGCACAAGGCTTGTATAAAGTGACTAATGTGGAAGAAGAACCAATCCTCTTAGAAGTAAATGTCTATCAAACTGATTTTTCTACTGGCGAAGAAATTTTAACACCATCGGAAGATGAGTTTCTCGTCCTTCCACCTCAAGCTAAAATTGACGGGCAAAAATCTCAGACTTTCCGCGTACGTTACATGCCAACAGGACCTATAAAACAAACCGTCACCTACCGTATCGTCTTTTCGCAAATTGAACTAGAAAATCAAATTGAGGAAGATGACGACAGTTCTATTTCCATGTTATTAGAGTTTGCGACTTTGGTTTTTGTCTCTCCCACATCCAGTAAATCAATTCCAACTACTACACTCCAAAATCGCCAGGTTGCTATCCGTAACGATGGCAAACGAGTACTGAACATGAATGGTATGGAGTTCAGCTTCTCTGGTGACAAAGCAAACAAAACGGTCGATTGGGAAGTATTAAGTAAAAAGACAAGCGCTTACTTAATGCCAGGAACAACCGTCAAGTACACCTTACCAAGTGAATTAGGGCAGCCAGAGAAAGTTTCTGTTAAAACAATAGACTAGTGAGGTTTTCATGAAAAATCTCATTTTATGTCTCACTCTCATTACTGTTATACAAACCGCGCTCGCGCAAAGTTGGTTGTTCCCATTCCCAGTAACTTGGGGGGAAAACACTATCGGCGAAGTAAATGCGTATTCTGATGGTATGACTGTTGGATCCATTAACGTAGAACAGCTTGTGCAGGCAACTGAAAAGCTGATCAACCCTGAGACATTGGTGGCGCTACGAAATTTCTCCGAAGAGTACATTACGATAGAACAACTGAACCATATGGGTATCAGTGCAACCTTCAATTCCTCCGATCAAAATATTAACCTAGTTATTGATGAAACCGCTGCTGCTGAGTTTTTGCTTTCGTTTGGTAGCAAATATGAACCCGCCCAATACTCAGAAAGCGCTTTTTGGACAATGCAAAATACATTAAATGCCAGTACTGACTACTCCTTGTTTAACGACTCTAATACAGAGGACACCCAAACGTGGCTTGGTGAATGGTTATTAAAAACCAATATTGGCGGCGTTCGAGGCGCTAATATTGACATTTCCGGTTTTGTTACTGGTGGTAACGATATCAACTCTGACGTCTATCGTGGCGAAGCTCGTCTTTTCTTCGATGAACCGACAACCCCTTTTCGACTTACCTTTGGCGATGTAACCCAAGCAAGTGCCGGACACCTTCCTAGTACACCTCTCGGTGGACTTGCTTTTGAACGTTTGTACCAAGACTTACAACCTACCCGGAATATCCAAAATGGCGGAACTCAACCACTGGTACTGAATGAGAGTGCTGATATAGAAGTCTATATTAACGACGTTTTTCTCACTGAAATTCGCTTACCTCCAGGTCGATATACACTAGACGACTTGCCTCTCGTTTCTGGTACCAATGATGTTCGGTTGGATATTAGTTATCAATCAGGTCGAACCGATACCATCGTTTATAGCCAGTTCTTTAACTCGCGTTTGTTACGCGAAGGTATTTCAGATTTTGGATTCTACTCTGGTTTAACGTCGACGATTGAAGATAACAACTTTAAGTATGACGACGAGCAATGGGTAACTTCTGGTTATTATGACTATGGTATTAGCGATACCTTAACAGCCGGTGCAAACGCTTTGTATCACCCTGAAGGACAGCAACTAGGCGTGATTGCAACAATAGGTTCTGATTGGGGGAATTTAGGCGTTAGAGCTTCAGCACAAAACAACAAGCCCAATAACGATACAGGTAGCATCTACAGCTTAGATTATTCCCATCAACTATGGGGAACAGACAGTTATGGCTCCCCAAACTTTCGCCTTGGTAGTGAATACCAGGATAATTATTTTGCACTACCCTGGCAGATTGCAGATGCGAGTACTGGACTTCGTGTCTTTTCAAACTACGTTTTCAGTATTACGGATAACCTTAGTTTAATCCTGAGCGGTGACTATCGTGATTTTGAAGAGGCTGAAGTGCAATGGCAGGCTTCTACTGAAGTTGCTTGGCAATTTTATAATATATCACTCTCTGCTGGTATAGAGAAAGAAGATAACCCAAATGAAAACATTGACGAAACCCGTTTTACTTTTTCAGCAGATTGGGACTGGAACTCTGACAATGGAGAATACAATGCAAATATATCCTACTCCAACGAACCAGATACCTATCGAGCTCAATTTCAACGCCCATCAGAGGACTATACGGGCAGTTATGGCTATGCGATGACTGCTGAAGGCGAGAGCGACTCTCAAACTTACTCTTTCGAGGGTAATTATGTGGCAAACCGTTTTATCACAGATGCTAAGGTTTCTCACCTAGCATTTGATAACTCAGCAAACTACCAAACCGCTTCTTTACGAGCAAGTACAGCGCTTACCCTGGCTGACGGTAACTTAGCTTGGTCACGTCCCATCAATGGTCCAGTGGCAATTATTGCCGTTCATAACTCGTTAGATGCTGATGTAGAAATTAATGCGGTTGCAGATGATCCTGCAGAAGCAATATCTACCTATACTATTAGTAATGCCGTTCAGTTGTCTGGAGGGCACCAATTGTCCAGTATCTACATTGATGTGCCAGACGCACCGATAGGTTATGACTTTGGCGACCACGAGTACAGCATTACGCCAGGATCACAAACAGGCCATCTAATAAAAATCGGATCGGCAGCATCGAAAACCATCATTGGTAAAATTGAGATCGGACAAGAAAAACCATTAAAGCTCTTCCAAGGTCAGTTGGTTGGACAACAGAAAACGTATGAATTTTTCACTAATCGATCAGGCAGGTTCGTTGTGGAAGGCGTTGCACCGGGCAACTACACCATCGTCATAGATGGCTTTAGCCCAACAAAATTGAACGTCCCAGAAATCAATGACAACCTGATTTATCTACCAACTTTACTTATTAAAGAGGGATAAACCATGAAACACTTTCTAAAGATCTCAGTGTTCGGTTTAGCCATGTTATCTCAACCAATTTGGGCCGCCGAATGCAATGGCAAGTGGATGCTAAACATCGACAGAAGCAATGTTGAATTTAAGCGAGATTTAGGCGCTTATATTCCTGTTTATTTAGAGTTGTCACGTGATATTCAGAACTGTCGATTCCCAATGGCCATAGTATCGGTCAACAATAAACAATCTAGCTACTTAAGTTCAATTGGAACGAATTTGCCCCTTACTATTCTGGACAAGAACTTCCGTCAATTGAGTCACTTTCCTAGCAAAGGTTTTCAACTACCTCTGGATAATAGCCAAAGGACGAAGTTTTGGATAAAGGTACCAGAAGCTAAAGTAGCAGCATCTGGTAACTATAACGGACTTCTTGAAGCCTCTATTTCCTTAGATAGAAAGCAAGAGACCAAAAATGCCAAAGTTAAACTCAAAGTCCCAGCGTTTGTAGCTTTCAACTCAGTGCCAAATGCGCCACACGTTCAACGTTCAGGGAGCTCAGGTTATCGCTTCCAACTTGGTGATCTTGAATCTAACCGCACCTACCGTTCTGATTTTGATCTTCTTTCAAACTCGAATGTAAGGTTAGTTGTAAAGCAAAAATATGGAGAGTTAAAGCAGAAGTCGGAACCCAATATCTCGATCCCATATACGTTGCGATTTAATAATGCTTTGGTAAACCGGAAGTCAGTTTATACCTTCTCAAACAATGATGAAACCAAGCGTTGGGGGCTCCCCCTTGAAGTAATGCTAGGTAACATAGACTTTGCGAGAGCTGGTAAATATCAAGATACGATAACGGTTGAAGTTAAAGCTATGCCATAGATACACGTGATGAAGAAACCTACGGTTTAGTCAGTGGACAGCTAAAAATATTAACGAACACCGTATATGGCTCTACCACTATCCTATGAAAAGAAATTAATGCATCACTGTAACTTTAAGTTTTTGGATATAAGCACTTAAGATAAGAGAGCAGAATTAGTTTTGTTGAAAATAAAAAGGTTCATCGC